>JANLXP010000505.1:0-1304 GCA_031365165.1 Alphaproteobacteria bacterium | reverse complement strand
ACAACTCCGCCGTCCGCGCATGCAGCGGCGTAGCGAGAGATGCGCGCGAAGAGAAATCGCTCATACGCGCACCTCGGCGGCGAGCACGACGCTGGCAGCGTTGCGCGCGTTGATCCCCGTAATCCCGCCCGCCGGATGCGTGCCCGCACCGCACAGGAACAAGCCCGGCACCGGCGTCTCATACCGGCTCAAACCGACGGCGGGCCGCATGAGCCCCAACTGATCGAGCGAAAGATCGCCGCCATGCCAGTGCCCACCGACCGTGCCCGCCATCGCCTCGATGTCGCGCGGCACGAACACGTCGGCAGCAAGGATCATGTCGGGAAGCTCCGGCGCGTACTGCCGAAGGACGCCGCCGACACACGACATCAAATTCGCCTTCGCCTTGTCCCACGAACCGCTCGCCAGATTCTTCGGCACGTAGAAGACGTGCGCCGAGAGCACGTGTTGTCCCGCCGACAACGTCGTGTCGTGCGTAGAGGGAATGGTGATTTCCATAACCGGGTCAGCAGAGAACGAACCCTGCTCGTACGCCGCGAACGACCGCTCCAGCTGATCGATGCCGGTGCAAAGGATCAGCCGCTCTTTCAGCAGCCGCTTGTCGATACCCTTGAACGACGGCAACCCTGCCAGCGCCAAGTTCACCTTCGCCGTGCAGCCTTCAACACGAAAGCCATTCAACCGCCGCTTCATCGCCAGCGGCAAATGCCGCGACGCGCCAAACTGCAGCAACGTCGTCTTCGGATCGAGGCTCGAGACCACAGTCGTCGCGTGCATCGCCTCGCCGGTCTGAAGCTCCACGCCAGCCACGCGGCCGTTGTCGAACAGCAAGTGCCGCACGCGCGCGTTCAACTTGACGCGCACACCGGCACCTTCGGCGGCTTTCAGCAACGCGCTCGTAAACGCGCCCGCGCCCCCTTGCGGATGCACGTAGCCTTCCGTCGTGTCGGCATTGATCGCCCGCCGCATCGCCGCAAGCAAAGCGGTCCCGCGCGCACGCGGCGGAAGCGCGCTGCCCAGCACCGCATCGAACGCCAGCGCACCCTTCAGAAGCGGCGTTTCAAACTCCGCATCGAGCACCTCGGCAATCGACGCATCGATGAAGCTCGCAACCTCGGCATCCAACGCGCCGTTCTTTGAAGTCGCGCGTCCGCCGAATAGCCCCGCCTTCGCCTGCTCCGCCGCACCACCCAGCACGCCCTGCACCCACTTCTCGATCTGCTGTGCGGCTTTGCGCAGCCGCCCGTCATAATGCGACCAGGCTTTCGCATCCGCTTGGCTGTGCACCGCAAGCGCCTGCGCGG
>JANLXP010000107.1:0-3563 GCA_031365165.1 Alphaproteobacteria bacterium | reverse complement strand
GACGGCGAACATAAACCCGCGCTTTGGCCCCGACTAGTTCAGAAACTGTATTGGGCAGGTTCAGTTCCTGAACTGGAGCCTGAGCGCTGCCATCCCCAACTTCCGATGTGAACGGCAACCCCGCCGCAAACTGAGGAAAATTCAATGTCTTTTGTAGATTTCGAGCCACGCAAACGTGTCGTTCGTCACACTTTTAGGAATGCCGCCGTCTCGTTGTTTGCGCTCGTCGCGGTCGCCGCAGCGGCTTCGCACGCCACTGCCGGATCGCTCACGCGTCAGACCGATGTCGCGGCGCCGGCCGCGAAGGTGTGGGCCGACATCGGTGCGTTCTGCGCGATCAAGGACTGGCATCCACTGGTCGGTGTTTGCGTGATGGACGGCAAAGCGCCGCCGACGCGCACGCTGGTCACGAAGGATGGCAAGGTCTCGTTCGTCGAAACCGAAATGGCGCGCGACGATGCGAAGTACCTCTACTCCTACAACTTCGTCGCGAGCCCCCTGCCCGCGCCGAAGTATCTGGGCACGATCCGCGTCGTCGCGAAGAGCGCAACGGTGTCGACGATCGTCTGGCATGGCGACTACACGGCGTTGCCTGGTCAGGACAAAACGGTCGAGGGCGCCCTCGCGAACGTCTACGAAACCGGCCTTGCGGCGCTGAAGGCGAAGTACGCGCACGGTGGCGGCGATTGAGTCGTTCAGAATCTGTACCGGGCCGGTTCAGTTTCAGAACTAGCGGCCGGCCACGCGATTTGAGATTTCAACATAGTCACGCGAGGCGTCCCGAAGGCGCCTCGCGCAAAACCCGGAGAGAACCATTATGATGAGCGCGGAACTCAAGAGATTTGAGATGCCCGAAATCGATTGGCTGGCCACGGTCGACCCCATCGCGCGCGACGCCGCTGCGGCCACCGCGTCGCACGACGCCGATGACACGTTCGTCGCCGAGACCTATGCGAAGTTGAAGGCCGCCGGCTTTTTCAAGATGCATGTGCCCGCGGAACTTGGCGGGCACGGTGCGAGTTATGCGGAGGTCTGCGCGGTGGTGCGCAAGCTCGGCGCCAGCTGCAGCTCAAGCGCGCTCGCGTTCGCGATGCACAGCCACATCGTGGCGGTCGCGGCTTGGCGTTTGCGCAACGAGAAAGCGCCGACCGAAGGTTTGCTGAGGCGCGTTGCGGCGGAGAACCTGATCTGCGTTTCGAGTGGCGGATCGGATTGGCTGAAGAGCATCGGCACGGCAACGAAGGTCGACGGCGGCTATCGCATCAAGGCTCGCAAAATGTTTTCGTCGGGCTCGCCGATGGGCGATCTGTTGGTCACGAGCGCTGTGACGGAAGATCCGCAAACGGGTTCGACCGTTTTGCACTTCGCCGTGCCGTTCAAGGCCGAGGGCGTGAAGATCCTCGACACCTGGCGCGTGATGGGTATGCGCGGCACCGGCTCGCACGATGTCGAGTTGAACGATGTGTTCGTGCCGGATGCCGCGATCAGCGGACGGCGGCCGCAAGGCAAGTGGCATCCGTTGTTCCACGCGATCTCGATGCTGGCGTTTCCGATCATCTATTCCGCGTATATGGGCGTGGCCGATGGCGCGCGCATGAAAGCGATTGCGATGGCGCGCAAGAAGCCGGACGACGGCAACGCCGCTTATCTCGCGGGTGAGATGGAGAATGCCTACGCTACGGCCGAGATCGCCTACGCAGACATGATCCGCATCGCCGAGAACGAGAAGCCTGGCGCCGACACGACGAGCCGGCAGATGATCCGCCGAACGCTCGTCGCGCAGAACGCCGTCAAGACGGTCGAACGTGCGATGGAGCTTGCCGGTGGTGCCGGATTCTATCGCGACAGCGGGCTCGAGCGCGCCTTCCGCGATGTACAAGCCGGCCGCTATCACCCGCTGCAGGAAAAGCCGCAGCTGCGTTACACGGGCCGTGTTGCGCTGGGCCTCGATATCGACGGGTAAAACGCAGGACCTGCGGTACTGCGACTGCCGCAGGTCCAGTCCCTTCATGCCACCGTCGGCGCGCCAGTCTTCCAGGGCTTTGACGAACGCGATGGGGCCTGCGCCGTAGAAGCCGTTTTGCTCGCTGCGTTCGGCGGGCTTGCCTTCGTTGTTGTAGTAGCCTGGCGTGCATTCCTCGAGGAACTTGCGGCGCAGGATCGCGAGCTTCACGATGGTTTGCACCCACTCCTCTTCCGCCTCCGGCGTCGTTTCGAGGACGCGGACTTGGTTGGCCATGCAGTGCTTCACGACATGGGCGACGTGGATCGCCTGTTCGGCCAGCATGTGTGGAAAGTTCGCGGTGAAGCCGGACTGCACGTTCGAGATGACGAAGCAGTTCGGGAAGCCGTGCACGTGGAAGCCTTGGAACGTGCGCACGCCGTTCGCCCACGTTTCCGTCAGCGATTTGCCGTTGCGGCCATAAACTTCAAAGCCCGAGCGGCGCGTGTATTCCGTGCCGACTTCAAACCCCGTCGCGTAGATCAGGCAGTCCACGGGATAGTCGATGCCGTTGGCGACGACGCTCGTCTCGGTGATGCGGTCGACGCCGTGGCCCTTCGTGTCGACGAGCGTCACGTTCGGTCGGTTGAACGTGTCGAGGTACTCGTCGTGGAAGCACGGGCGTTTGCAGAATTGGCGGTAGTAGGGTTTCAGCGCTTCGCCGATCGCCGGGTCTTTCACGACCTTGTCCACGCGCGCGCGGACTTGTTCCATCTTGTCGAAGTCGGCGAGCTCGACGAGTTCTTCGATCGAGAGAGGTCCGCGGTCTGCGTATTTTTTCGCGCCTTGGCCAAGTATCAGGTTGCGGATGATCTCGGTCCAGCCGTCGCTGACCAGATCTTCCTTCTGCATGCCGCCGGAAAGCAGAATGTTGAAGTTGTCCATCCGCGCCTTCTGCCAACCGGCCGGCAGCGACTTTGCCCACTCAGCGTCGGTCGGGCGGTTCGCGCGGACGTCGATCGACGACGGCGTGCGTTGGAAGACGTAGAGATGTTTCGCCGCCGCGCCCAGATGGGGCACGCATTGCACGGCGGTCGCTCCCGTGCCGATGATGCCGACGACTTTGTCCTTCAGCTTCGACAGGTTCCCGTTGGAATCGCCGCCGGTGTAGTCGTAGTCCCAGCGGCTGGTGTGGAACGAGTGGCCTTTGTAGCTCTCGACGCCGGCGATGCCTGGCAGCTTCGGGCGGTGCAGCGGACCTGAGGCCAGGAATACGAAGCGTGCTTTCATCGCGTCGCCGCGGTTCGTCTTGACCGTCCAGCGGGCGGTCTTCTCGTCCCAATGCATCGACGTGATTTCGGTTTGGAAGACGGCGTCCTTGTAGAGGCCGAACTTTTCGCCGATGGCGCGGCTGTGCTTCAGGATTTCGGGCGCGCGCGAGTATTTCTCGACCGGCATGTAGCCGACTTCTTCGAGCAGCGGCAGATAGATGTAGCTCTCAATATCGCAGGCCGCACCCGGATAACGGTTCCAGTACCACGTGCCGCCGAAGTCGCCGCCCTTCTCCACGATACGGACGCGCTCCACGCCCGCTTCGCGCAGGCGCGCGCCAACGAGCAAG
>JANLXP010000159.1:0-12637 GCA_031365165.1 Alphaproteobacteria bacterium | reverse complement strand
CCCCTGACCTCAATACCGCTCTTGTGAAGCAGGGCACGGGCACGCTGACGATCGACGGCATGACGGCTGCCAACGGCGATTTCTTGCAGACGCAAGGAACGATCCTGCAATCGAGTGGAAACACCAACATTAAGTCGCTTGCGGTAGCCTCGGGTGCCGGCGCCACCGGCACAACCAATGTCACGGGCGGTACGCTGACGTTCACCGGGACCGGCCTTGTGGGCTTCCCGTGCGCCTCGCAGTGTCCAGCGCTCCGCATCGGCGACTTCGGCGGTACCGGCTTCTTCAACCAGTCCGCCGGCGTCGTGAACATCGGCGCGGCCGGCGTTGCCGGCAGCATGAATATCGGCAACCAAGGCGGCACCGGCACTTACAACATGTCTGGCGGCACGCTGAATTTGGGCGTGTTCGGCGATGTAAACAGCGCCGGCCTCTATGCGGTCGGCCGTAGCACGACGGATACGCGCAACAGCGTCGGCACGTTCAACATCACGGGCGGTTTGGTCGCCGTGAATGCCGGCGAATTGATCAATGGCGATCGCGACGCGGCGGGCCCGTTGGCCGTAACCTCAAGCACGATCAACCTCTCGGGCGGCACGCTTCGCGTTCGCAACGGGGCGAACCTCTGGCTCTCCGGGTTTAACAACGCAGGCGCCGTCGACAGCAGATTCAACTTGAGCGGCACCGGTGTTCTCGAGATCGGCGATGGCCGTTTGCAGGACAACTACGGCGGCGGCGGCGGCGCTTACGAGTTCAACCTCAACGGCGGCACGATCCGCGTGATCGACAGTGCGTTGGTGACCTCGGTTAATGCGATCCTGTTGGGTGGGTCGGCCACGACCGGCACGCAGCTCGATACGAACGGCATCGGCGCGACGTGGAACGGCATTCTTTCGGGCACGGGTTGGATCGTGAAAACCGGTCTTGGCACGCTGAACCTCGGCGGCGTCAACACGTATACCGGCGGTACCGGCTTCAACGGTGGCGTCGTGTTCGTCGATGCCTTCTCAGACCTCGGCGCGGCATCCGCGGCGATGTCGTTCAATGGCGGCACGTTGCGCCTTGGCGCCAACAGTGTTCTGGCGGGCCGCACCGGCGGCACGAACATGGCCGGCGTGGGCACGATCGACACGAACGGTTTCTCCACGACCTATGACGGTAACATCACGGGTACCGGCACGCTCACCAAAGCAGGCCTGGGCACGCTCGATCTGGGCGGCAACAACAACGCCCACTCCGGCGGCATCAATGTGACCGGCGGAACCCTGAACGCCTTCGGCGGCAACGCGATCGGCAACACGGATAACGTCGCGCTGTCAGCGGGGACGAGTCTGCTGGTCTATGGCGGGGCCCCCGTCAATGAAACGATTGGCAGCTTGAGCGGCACCGGCACGGTGAACCTCGGTACTGGCTCTACAGCCACACTCACGACCGGCAACAACAACGTTGACTCGACGTTCACCGGCAACATCAACCAGGGTGTCGCCGGGAGCAGCATGACAAAGGTGGGCACGGGCGTGTTCACGATCAACGGGAACACGACCTACACCGGACTTACGATGGTCAACGGTGGCACGCTGCGCGTCAACGGAACGATGTCCGACAGTCTGCTCATTGCGGCGGGTGCTACGTTCGGCGGCAACGCGACGATCACCGGCAACGTGACAAACAACGGCCACATGGCGCCGGGCAACTCGCCGGGCACTATCAACATCGTCGGCAACTACACAGCCGGCGTCGGCGCCCTCTTCGATATGGAAGTGCAATTCGCGAATGCGAACGTGCCTGTGAACGGTACGACGCACGACTTCATCTCGATCGGTGGCAACGCAACCGGGACGACGTTGATCAACGTCACGCCGTTCGCGCCTTCAGTTCCTGCTCGGGCCACGACCGGCAACGGCATCGAACTGGTGCGCGTTGCGGGTGCGGTCGCGGGCAACCAGTTCCAGCTGGCTGGACCAGTGGTGCAGGGCGCCTATGAGTACGTCTTGACCTATCGTCCGAACTTCTCCGGCGTGAACGACGGTTGGTTCCTGACGTCGCGCACGGGCGAGAACATGTACGGCGAAGCCGCGATGTTCACGACCGGTCAAGCCGTGATCGACGCATGCTTCCGCAACGAAGACGCGCTTGCCTTCGACGGCAACGGCCATTCCGGCCGCGGCTGGGCACGGGCGAAGACGGGTAGCATCGAGACAGGCGCCGACACCGGCCTCGACAGCGAGATGAGCTACAACTGCGGACAAGGCGGCTTGGACGTCATGGTCGCCGACAATGTGCGCCTTGGTGTTGCGGCGGGTTATGCGTCGACCGACACCAACGTCGTCACGCCGACCGGGATCGCCGACATGAACGGCGATGCGATGATGGCGCAGGCTTACGCCTCGCTCCACAGTGGCAACTTCTTCGCCAATCTGTCGGCCGGTTACGTCGCGATGGACTTCCAGTTCGACGGTGCGGCTTCGGCGATGCTTGAAGGCGACGTCGAAGGCTTCTTCGGCGGTCTGCAATTGGGCGCGAACTGGGACATGGGCGACATGTGGCAGCTGGGGGCGATCGGCGAGATCAACTACGACGGTCTCGATTGCGACAACAACTGCTTGCTGGCCGGCACTATCTCCGACACGTCGGATTGGAGCGCACGCGGTACACTGCGCATCGACGGCCGCCTCTACGACGGGCAGTTCCTGCCGTTCTTCGCGGTCTCGCTCTCCGACCGCTTCGGCGACCTGACGGTAACGAACGGCGCGGCGTCGATTACCGCGGACACAGAATCGAGCCTGCTGGGTGCGAAACTCGGTGCGACGATCATGATGGACCACAACTGGGCCCTGTTCGTGAACGGCGGTCTCACCGAAGGTCTCGACAACGACGTCAGCGGTTGGGACGGAACGGGCGGCTTGAAGGTCACCTGGTAGTCGCGAACCACCACTGCAAATCGACACGCCCCGGCAGCAATGCCGGGGCGTCTTGCTTTTGAGGGATCGCCTGACGGGTGAAACGGAGTTGCCTCAGATGCCGAAGAGGCGAGTTCACCACTCGACGATTGGCCAATCGGCTCGGCGCAGCGTTGCCGTTCACATGATATGATGGCGGTGCCTGTATCTCATGGTCTCCCCATGCGGTTGGGCCGGCCCGTCGTTTTCAGCGTTCGCGCGCTGACGGCGGGCCTTTTGTCACTCGCACAAGAATCAAACTAGTCGGGGCGTTGTTGGCGTGGTGCGCTCGCGAACACGAGCGTCGCTGCCGTTGATGCCGACATGACAAGACGATCGCCTTGATACCCGTAGGATCGCGCGGCCTCGAGCGTATCGAGATAAACGCTTTCCTGCTGCATCACCCCGTTCGCGACGCACGCCATCTTGGTTGAGATCAGCGCGCCGATCCTCAGCGTGCCTTTGCCGTATTCGACGGGGCCGGAGTAGATGTTGCAGCCCGCGCGGCCCGTCACGCGCGCTTCGCTGAAGCTTAACGTTACGCGGCCGGGCTCGATGACCGGCTTGCCGTTGATCGTCTCGGCAACCCAGTCGACTTGGGTCAACCTGTTTTCGTCTGGCGCCGCTGGCGTTTCGCATGCTGCGAGTGCCACGGCGATGGCGATACTCGTCAATGCTCCAAGTCGAATGCGCATGAGCCGCCTCCTCAGCGTTTGAGCAACGAACCCAATACGCCGCGCACGAGCGCGCGACCTATGCTGCTGCCGATCGTGGACGTGACGGAGCGGGCGGCGCTTTTCGCGATTGCCTCGCCCATCGTCTGGCGTTGATAGCCGCTTGAACGCGGCCGCGGTTCGTCGCGAGGTGTTTGCGGCATCGGGTAGGACGAGCTGCGCTTGCGCTCCGGCTCGGGCGCCTCATCGGCGGGTTTCGATGTGCCAAAGCCCCAACCCCAGCCGCCGGATTTTTGCGCCGGCGGCTGCACCGTTGGCGCTTGCGACGCGGTCTCCTTGCCCTCGGCTTTCGCCATCAGTTTTTCGTACGCGGACTCGCGATCGATCGTTTGATCGTACGCGCCTTTGAGCGGGCTTGCGGTCATGACCGCCGAGCGTTCGGCCGGCGTGATCGGTCCCATACGGCAGGTCGGGGGCGTGATGAGCACGCGGTCGACGACCGAAGGGATGCCCTTGGCGTCGAGGGTCGAGATCAACGCTTCGCCCACCTCCAGTTCTTGGACGGCGTCGGCGGCGTTGAATTTTGGGTTCTCGCGGAAATTGTCGGCCACCGCTTTGACCGACTTGCGATCCTTCGGTGTGAAGGCGCGCAGAGCGTGTTGGATTTTGTTGCCGAGTTGGCCCAACACATCGTCCGGAATGTCGAGCGGCGACTGCGTGACGAAATAGACGCCGACGCCCTTCGAGCGGATCAGGCGGACGACTTGTTCGACCTTGTCGACCAGCGCCTTCGGTTGGTCGTCGAACAGCAAGTGCGCTTCGTCGAAGAAGAAGACGAGTTTCGGCTTATCGAGATCGCCGACTTCGGGCATCGCCTCATAGAGTTCGGACAGCAGCCACAGCAGGAACGTGGCGTAGAGCATCGGACTGCCGAACAGTTTCTCGGCAGCCAGCACGTGGATCGCGCCTCGGCCGGTGTCGTCATTGATCATCAAGTCGGCGAGCTTTAGCGCTGGTTCGCCGAAGAATGCATCGCCGCCTTGGTTTTCGAGTGTGAGCAGCGTGCGTTGTATCGCACCGACGGACGCTGGTGCGATGTTGCCGAATTGGACGGAGTATTTGTCCGCATTCTCCGACACGTGCACCAACATGGCGCGCAGATCTTTCAGGTCCAACAGCAGCATGCCCTGCTCATCGGCGACGCGGAACACGATGTTGAGGACACCTTCTTGCGTGTCGTTCAACTGCAGCATGCGGGCGAGGAGTGTGGGGCCCATCTCCGACACGGTTGCGCGCAACGGGTGGCCGAGTTCGCCGAAAAGATCCCAGAATACGACGGGGAAGTCGGCGGGCTTCCACTCTGTGTTGCCGATTTTTTGCAGCCGTTCAGTGATGAACGGTTTCACCTCTGCCGGTTGGCAGAAGCCTGCAAGGTCACCTTTGATGTCGGGCACGAACACGGGAACGCCCGCGTTCGAGAAACCTTCGGCGAGCACGCGCAACGTCGATGTTTTGCCCGTGCCGGTCGCGCCTGCGATCAGGCCGTGGCGGTTCGCGCTTGAGAGCAGCAGGCTCTGTGCAGCTTCGCCTTTGCCGAGAAAGATTTGACCGGGTTGTGACATGGGGTTTCGTGATCCTTGGGGGTAGGAGGCAACGACTATACGGCGGGCGGCGGATCTTTGTGTTCGGATTTATACGGGGCGGGCGGGTGCGCCGAAATGCGGTCGAGCAGGGCGAGGAAGACTGCGGACGCGATGAAGACGAGGTGGATGATGACCTTCCACATGATATCGCTGTCGCTGAATTGCTCGCGATCCAAGAAGACCTGCAGAAGCTTCACTGCCGAAATCGTCAGGAGCGCGGTTGCGACTTTCACTTTCAAGGAGCCGGGATCGAGGCGCCGAAGCCATTCCGGCGAATCATCTAGCGAGTCGTCGCCGAAGCGGCCGACGAAGTTTTCGTAGGAGCTCAGCATGACCATGACGATGAGGCCCGAAACTAGCGCGCCGTCGATGAGTTCTAAGATCGGCATCACCATCGAGAATTCGCCGTTCGCTTTCTCCGGTGGGAACAACGCCATTTCGGCGACATGGATCACTTCGAAGATGAAGCTTACCGCGTAGATCGCGAGCGCGACGGCAAGGCCGACGTAGAAGATCACCAGCAGATACCGGCTGTAGAGAATAATGCGCTCGACCGTGGTTTGGATTCTGTCCATCGGGTTGGTCGCGGCGCTGGCCAGAAACTGCTTCAGTTTTTCGGACATGTTCAGCTTTGTTCCGTGTCACCGCGACCGGGTGTGTTCATCCAAACGATGAGGTAGCGCACCGGTATGACCCACGCCATGCCGGCGACCGCATAGAAGACGAATTCGAGGATCGATCCGGCGTTCGGCAAAATGGCGACCGCTGCGCGCATCACCAAAAGCACGTAGATTGCTATGATGGCGATCAGCAGGAATACGCCGAGCAGTTTTTTCCAACGCATACTCATGGGGCCGTCATTAGCAATATCCGGGGTATGCGGGCAAATGGCGTGAAATCTGGGCTTGCGGACGTGACGCGATTCGACGTCAACGTGCCGCAGCGGGCGGGCTTGCCGTGCCGCTGCCCGCGCCATATCAGCCTTTGGCCATGACCGCAGCGACAATGATCGATCGTTCGCCCACGCCGTTTCAAATCGCGGCACGGCGGCGGCTTGCGATCTGGCTTTTTGCGGTTGCAGGGCTGATTGCGCTGATGGTCATTGTTGGTGGCTTAACCCGGCTCACCGACTCCGGTCTCTCGATTACCTCGTGGAAGCCAATCCATGGAGCGTTACCCCCGCTGTCTGCCGAGCAGTGGCAGGAGGAGTTCGACGCCTACAAGCAGATCCCGCAGTACCAGCAGTTGAACAAGGGAATGACTGTCGACGAGTTTAAATCGATCTTCTGGTGGGAGTGGTCGCACCGGAACTTGGGGCGTATCATCGGGTTTGCGTTTCTTGTGCCGTTCTTGGTGTTTTTGGCGCGTGGACAAATTGAACGTTCGTTGATCCCGCGCCTTGCTGTGTTGTTTGTGCTCGGCGGGCTGCAAGGTGCGCTTGGATGGTTCATGGTCGCGAGCGGTTTGACCGAGCGGGTGAGCGTGAGCCAGTACCGGTTGGTTGCGCATCTGGGGCTCGCGCTTATCATCTATGTGGCGATTGTTTGGACGGCCTTGCCGCTCTGGCGCGGCCGCTGGCCAGTGCGCGTCACCGCGCATCCGCTACTTGCGCCGGCGCTCGCGGTCTTGGGGCTGACGTTTCTGCAAATACTGCTCGGCGGATTTGTGGCGGGGCTGGATGCGGGGCTGACGTACAACACTTGGCCGCTGATGGACGGCAAATTCGTCCCGGACGGAGTGTACGTTTCATGGCTTGCGCCATTTGAAGATGTCACGACGGCGCAGTTCGATCATCGCATGATGGCCTACGTTCTGACGGGTGCGGTTTTCGCGATATGGGTCGCTGGGCGGCGGCAAGGGCTTTCGGGCTTTGCGGCCGCCACGTCGAACGCGTTGCTTGGCGTGTTGGCCTTTCAGGTTTTGACCGGCATCTGGACGCTCGTTGAGGTGGTGCCGATCGTGTTGGCGGCGATGCATCAGTTCGGAGCTCTTGCGCTGTTGACGGCTGGTCTTGTGCATGCCTTCGCGCTTGGGACAGCGAGAGACACATGAGAGAGAAGAAGTGTTACAAACTCTACGCGGCGAACGGTTGCGGCTCGATGATCGCGGAGATCGCGTTTGGGATGGCGAAAGTGCCGTTCGAAATCATCGATGTTCCGTGGGAAGACACCGGCTGGAAGAGCAAGGCGCTGAAGAAGCTCAATCCGTTGGGCCAAGTGCCGACGCTCGTGCTGCCGAGCGGCGAGGTGATGACCGAAACGGCGGCGATCGTGATGCACGTGGCCGATACCGCGTCCGAGTTCGAGTTGGTACCGCCGGCGGGCCACGCCTCAAGGGCTGCCTACTTGCGTTGGCAGGTTTTTCTCGTATCGGCAGTCTACCCGACGTTCACTTATGGCGATGTGACGGAGCGCTGGGTTGGTGAGAGCCATGAGCAGGGCGCCGGCAAGCTGTTGCGGCACAGCACGCATGAGCATCGCAAAACGCTGTGGCGCTTCGTCGAGAAGCATGTCGACGGCCCCTGGTTTTTGGGGGACACGTTCTCTGCCCTCGATGTCTATATGTGGGCGATGACCCAGTGGCGGCCTGAGCGGGATTGGTTCAAAGCCGAGTGTCCCGCGCTGCACAAAATCGCGCTGCGCCTGGACGAGCATCCGATTGTCAAGAAAGTGGCTGCGCGCAACAAGCTGTAGTGTGTCGTTCACACGCGCGTGAAACCCCTTTGGTTTGCTGGTTTATGACCCTAGAGTGCCGCCAACTTTGATGGGGTACCCTATGCGCCGTTTGCTTCTTTCTGTTGCCGTTGCCGCGCTCGCGGTTGGAGTGTCTGCTTTCGCTGCAGAGTCCGTTCCTGCGTACATCGCGGCTGCGGTTGCGGATAAGGATCGTCCGAAGGACGACACCGATCGCGATGCCGACCGGCATCCTGCCGAGATCATGACGATGACGGGCGTGAAGCCTGGTGGACGTGTGGTGGACATCGGGCCCGGACGGACCGGATACTACACCAAGATCTTGAGCCGCATCGTCGGCGACGGCGGCAAGGTCTACATGTTCAATCCGACATGGGTCGCGGAGAAATTCCCGGCCGCTAAAGATGCTCCGGCCGCTTTCGTGCAAGCGGGTTACAAGAACGTCGAAGGCGTGGTTCAACCCATGGCCGAGATCAAGTTCGACGCGCCGGTCGACGTGGTCTTCATGAGCCAGATCTATCACGACCAAGTTTGGCAGAAGATCGACATCGCCAAAATGAACGCCGCGATCTTTGCCGCGCTGAAGCCCGGTGGCGTCTTCTTCGTGGTCGATCACGTGGGGCCGGACGTGAAAACGGTGGAACAGATCGACAAGGTGCACCGGATCGAGCCGTCACTTGTGAAGGAGCAGGTGTTGGCGGCCGGCTTCAAGCTGGAAGCCGAGAGCGACATTCTCAAAAATCCCGCCGACCCGCACACGGCAAACGTGTTCGACCCGTCGATCCGGGGCAAGACGGATCAGTTCGTCTTCAAGTTCGTGAAGCCGAAGAGCAGGCCTACCCAGTTCTAAGGGTCGCCTGCCTCCTTCTTCTGACGCGAAAGTTCGCGCACGAGCCATTCGACGAGAGCCCGCCGATGCGGGTCGCGGACGCGCGATAGCGCCTCCGCGAACGCCGCAACTTGCGGATCGCGCAAAAGGTCCGCGTTCCGATCGCCGGTCGACACGTCACCGATGCGATAGGGGCCGCGGCCAGACTTGCGTTGATCAGCTGACATAGGCGGATCTAGCCCCGGTATGGGCGTAGAGCGGGGCTGCGTGACCATCAACGTCGAACAAGACGTTTCCGCGGTTCGGACCGCGCGCGATGCGCAGCTGTTTCAAGTTCACCGGCAGGCGCACTGCGATGCAAACACCCTCTGGATACGGAGTTGGTAGCCCAAGCGGCGTGACCTCCATCCCCATTTCTAGGAAGCGCGTGACGAAGAACGTGTCGCACACGATCGAAATCGCATCCAACTCGTAGGCTAGACCGAGTTCGAACATCGCCGAGAAGACGTCGCCCGTGACCTGACGACGGTTGACTTGGCTGATACCGCCTCGGGTTGAGAACAAGCGGGTCAGTTCCCAAACCCTCGGCGTGCGCGGCAACTCGCCTAAGGTCACGATGTGCGGGAAGACGTCGGACATGAGATGCGGCTTGTGGGTCGGGATGAGGCGCGCGCCGCCCAGCACCTCCATCTTGTCTTCCCAGATGAGGTAGCTGGCGTCCGCGTTGTCGAACTGATCGAGCTCGCGGCCGTCCGGCCTATCCAAGGCCTTCCAGCCCCGCCCTTTGACATACTCGTCGTAACGAACGCGGTACGTATTCTCGAGCAGTTCTTGATATTTTGGAGTGTTGCGATTGGTGGCGTCGATCAAGTGGAGCATTTTGCCCTCCGTAGGTTGGCGGAGGGATGATGCCTCTTGAACTCAAAGCCTTGGGTAGCTGATCAACTACTTGACAGCGGATGTCCGGGGTTAGACCGAGATGTCCCCATTGCGAATCGCGTTGATGACCGCCTGCATGCGCGTGCTGACGCCCATGCGTTTTTTCACGTTTTCGACGTGCTTGTGCACTGTGCTCGCGCTGATACCGAGTACACTGCCGGCTTCCCAGTCGCTCTTGCCGTCAGAGACCAATTGCAGAACCTGGCGCTCGCGCTTTGTGAGCGGTGTTGGGGGCGTTTCTTTAAGCCTTAGATTCAGCGCTCGCGCGTGGGCGTAAATCGACACCAGGTGGAGCTCCGCCTTTGCTTTGAAATCCCTGCGCGGGCTCGCGCCCGACATCGTAATTGTATGGACGCGACCACCGGTCAACAGGATCGGCACTACGAATCCGTGGAGCATGCCCCATTCGCTGGCCTCGTCCACGATCTTCCAATCCTGCGGCTCATACCGGCGGCGTTCGCACACTTCTTCCCAGGTGAAGGGGTGAACGGTGCGGCAGAGCTCCAGCACCATCGGGTCGCGAAACGAATAGCCGCGGGACAAGTACCGATGACGCCATTCCTGGGCCCAGGTGTCGAATAGGATCACGCCACCGGTTTGGGTGTCGAGGCGTGGCGGGTCCGCGCACATGTACGTGCAGTACCCGTAACCGTCGATAAAACGGCGGAAAATCTCGGCAACCTTCAACAAGCTGGGCGCACCCTGCACGGCCTGCAGTGTGTCTGTAACGGCGTTGTCGAGGGTCGGCGTCATTCCTTGCGTCCGTCGCGGGCGTGGAGCCCAAGGCGTCCAATAATCCCCCGTGTCTCACCGCGGAAGCAAGGGGGCGATGTACGCCGAAGGGTAGCGTTGCTATTCGGCCAGTGCCTGGTCCAAATCCGAGATGATGTCCGCGACGTCCTCGAGGCCTATGGAAAGTCTGACCACCTCAAGACCCGCGCCGGCGGCTGCCTTTTGTTCGTCCGTAAGCTGACGATGCGTCGTGGACGCGGGATGGATAATGAGGGAGCGAGTATCGCCGACGTTCGCCAGGTGAGAGAATAGGCGGACGCTGTTGACCAGGTTGACGCCAGCGTCATATCCGCCGCGTATCCCAAACGTAAAAACGGCGCCCGCGCCCTTGGGGCAATACGTCTGTGCCAGGCCGTAACAGGGATCGTTCGGCAGGTTCGCGTAGCTCACCCACGATACGCGCGGATGCCTGCTTAAGTGCTGGGCAACTGTGCGCGCGTTTTCGCAATGGCGCTGCATTCGTAGCGGTAGTGTTTCCAAGCCGTTCAAGATGAGGAACGCGTTGAACGGCGAGATCGCGGGACCAAGGTCTCGCAGACCAAGCACACGGCAGGCCGTCGCGAAAGCGACGTCGCCAAAAGTTTCGTGCAGTTTGATGCCTTGGTAGGAGACGCACGGTTCGGACAAGACCGGAAACTTCTTCGTGCGCGACCAGTCGAACGACCCCGCATCGACGATGATGCCGCCGACAGCCGTGCCGTGGCCGCCCAAGAATTTCGTCAATGAGTGCACGACGATATCGGCGCCCCATTCGATCGGGCGGATGAGGTAGGGCGTCGCCAGGGTGTTGTCGACGATGAAGGGAAGGCCAGCTTCTTTTGCGACGGCGCCGATTGCTTCGATATCGGTTACCACGCCGCCGGGGTTGGCGATGCTTTCAATAAAGATCGCCTTCGTCTTTGCTGTGATCTGGCGGCGGAAGCTGTCGGGGTCGCGGGCGTCGGCCCATTTCACGTTCCAGCCGAAACTCTTGAATGCTTGGCCGAACTGGTTGACCGAGCCGCCGTACAGCTGCTTTGCAGCGATGAACTCGTCGCCGGGCTGCATCAGCGCTTGGAAGACAAGGAGTTGGGCTGCGTGACCGGAGGCGGTTGCAAGCGCCGCGGTGCCACCTTCGAGAGCTGCGACCCGCTCCTCCAGAACTGCCTGCGTCGGATTGCCGATGCGCGTGTAAATATTTCCGGCTTGTTGAAGGCCGAACAGTGAGGCGGCGTGGTCGACGTCGTCGAAGACGTAGGACGTTGTTTGATAGATCGGTGTCGCGCGCGCGCCCGTTGTGGGGTCTGGGGCGGCACCGGCGTGGATGGAAAGTGTGTTGAAGCCGTAGTCGGAGAGCTTCGAATGCATGTTCATGGACGACACCCTTTCGTCGGACGCGCTGGCAAGCGGCCCCCAAATCCTGTTCCGGGCATTGTCTGTGATTCGCGGCTATCTGCCGAACGGTGAAATCAGCCCAGAAGGCGGGCTATTTCGATCTTTGGGCAACGGTCCATGATGACGGTGACGCCTGCGGATTCGGCTCGTGTGGCGGCCGGCTCGTTAACGACTCCGAGCTGCATCCATACGACTTTGGCGCCGATCGCCACCGCTTCGTCGCATACGCCGCCCGCCGCTTCCGAGTTGCGGAACACGTCGACCATGTCGACTTTCTCGGGGATCGAGGCGAGGTCCGCGTAGACTTTTTCCCCAAGCAAGGTTTGGCCTGCCAGGCCCGGATTGACGGGGATGCAGCGGTAACCCTTCGCCTGCAGGTAGCCCATGACCTCGTGGCTGTCTCGGGCCGGGTTCGCGGAAACACCGACAACCGCGATGGTCTTCACGGTGGTGAGGATGCGTTTGATGAGATCGTCGGGATAGCGAGGCATCCCTATTGATACCGCAATGCCTCGATCGGTTGAAGGCGTGCCGCTTGTCTCGCGGGGTAGGGGCCGATGGCGGCGGAGGCCGTGAAGGCGAGCGCGACCCTCGGTCAGCCCGAGGGCTGACCGGGCGCGGGCGGTATTCCCGGTGGCGCCAACGATTTTGCCAATGCGTCGCGTACCGCGGGCACGTGCGCCGCGGATACGCTTTGGTGGGCCGACAGATAATAGAGAAACGTATCGGGCATCGGCGTCGGGTCGAGCGCGAT
>JANLXP010000078.1:0-1555 GCA_031365165.1 Alphaproteobacteria bacterium | reverse complement strand
CGCATAAACGCTGCCGGTTAAGCAGAGCGGCGTGGCGTGCTTGGCGTTTCAAATTCTTTAGCGCGAGGCGGTGCGGTTGTATTCGGCTTGGGCTTCGGTGAGTTGGAAGCCGATGGTGACCGAGTAGTCTTGCGGCTCTTTCCCGGCGGCGATGGGGATTTCGACCTTGGCCACGTGCTCTTTCACTTTGAGCATGCGGTCGCCGGTGAAGTTCAGTTTGAGGTCGAAGATCTCTTTTGCGATGACTTCGCCGTTCATGATGACGGCCACGAAATAGGGGACGTTGCGGGGGGCGATGTCACTCGTCGGTGCGATCGCGCTCTTCACCCAAAAGGTCAGCTTCGAATTCGCCGTGCCGCCCGTGACGGCGCAGGAGAGCGCGGGGTCTCGGATCTCGGCTTTGAGGTCGATCTTCGTGCCGTTCATCTGGGTGATGCGAGTGGCGTCGGTCAAAATGTTGACCGAGGGACAGCGTGCAGCGGGCACGCGCGCCTGCGTTTTCGCGAACGCGATGCTTGCGGTTGCCGCGATGATGAGTGCCGCTGCGATCGTCTTTTGAGCCACTGATCCCTCCACGCCTTACGTGAGTTTGTTGTGCGTGCCGTCGCAGAGCGGATGGTTGTCCGTCTGCTTGCAGGCACAGAAGAAGACTTTCTTGGATTCGGTTGCCGCGTATTCGAGCGGCGTGAACGCGCTGCCTCTATGGCTGCCGTCGCAGAAGGGCTGGTTCTTCGATTGGCCGCAAGCGCACCACCAATAGGACTTTCCGGCCACGACTTCGACCGGAATGGGCGCGCGTCCCGCCACGTGGCCTTTCATCCCCGAAACCCCTATCTTCGGGGTCGAGAGCTAAGTGATGGACGTCACATTGTCAAAAGAGAAGCTCACTATACTCCTGGCTGCACCGCGCGGATTTTGCGCGGGCGTTGACCGCGCAATCCAGATCGTGGAGCGCGCGCTCGACCGCTTTGGCGCGCCGGTCTATGTGCGCCACGAGATCGTGCACAACCGCTTTGTCGTTGAGGGGCTTGAGAAAAAAGGCGCGGTGTTCGTGAAGGAGCTCGACCAGGTGCCCGAGGGCGCGCCTGTCGTCTTTTCCGCGCACGGCGTGCCGAAATCGGTGCCGGTGCACGCGCGCGAGCGGCGACTCAACGCGCTCGATGCAACCTGCCCGCTGGTCTCCAAGGTGCATGTCGAGGCGGAGCGGCATCACGATTCGGGGCGCGAGATCGTGTTGATCGGACATGCGGGACATCCGGAAGTCGTCGGCACGATGGGGCAGCTGCCGGAGGGCAGCGTGAAGCTGGTCGAGACGGTTGCGGATGCGGAAGCGTTTCAGGCGGCCGATCCGGCGCGGCTCGCCTACATCACGCAGACGACGCTCAGCGTCGACGATACGGGGGCGATCGTCGCCGTGTTGAAGCGGCGGTTTCCGCTGATCGCCACGCCGCACAAGGAAGACATCTGCTACGCCACGACGAACCGGCAAGAAGCGGTGAAAGCGATCGCGCCGCGCTCGGATGTCGTGCTCGTGATCGGCGCGCCGAATTCGTCG
>JANLXP010000499.1:0-1224 GCA_031365165.1 Alphaproteobacteria bacterium | reverse complement strand
GACCAGATCATCAACTCGGCCGGTAAGACGCTCTATATGTCCGGCGGGCAAATGGGGTGTCCCATCGTATTTCGCGGTCCCAACGGCGCGGCAGCGCGCGTCGGAGCGCAGCACAGCCAGAACTACGGCTCGTGGTATGCGCACGTGCCGGGGCTCAAGGTCATTGCGCCGTACTTCGCGGCGGATGCGAAAGGGCTGCTGAAGGCCGCGATCCGCGATCCGAACCCTGTGATTTTTCTCGAGAACGAAATCGTCTATGGGCGCTCGTTCGACGTGCCGAAGCTCGACGACTTCGTGCTTCCCATCGGCAAGGCGCGTGTCGTGCGCGAGGGGCGCGACGTGACGCTGGTGTCGTATTCGATCACCGTCGGGCTCGTGCTGCTTGCGGCAGAGGCGCTTGCGAAAGAGGGGATCGAGGCTGAGATCATCGACCTTCGTTCGCTCAGGCCGCTCGACACCGAAACGGTGATCGCGTCGGTGAAAAAGACGAACCGCATTGTGACGGTTGAAGAGGGATGGCCGATCTGCGGCATCGCCTCCGAAATCTCGACACAGGTGATGGAGCAGGCGTTCGATTATCTCGATGCACCGCCGACGCGGGTGACAGGCAAAGATGTGCCGATGCCCTATGCGGCCAATCTCGAAAAACTGGCGCTGCCCAGCGTGGATGACGTCGTCGCGGCGGCCAAGGCCGTGCTGTACCGGAGCTGAATAGCGTGACGACACCCATTCTCATGCCTGCGCTGTCGCCCACGATGGAAGAGGGCAAGCTTGCGAAGTGGCACGTCAAGATCGGCGACAAGGTGAAGTCGGGCGACGTGATCGCCGAAATCGAGACCGACAAGGCGATGATGGAGGTCGAGGCGGTCGATGAAGGCGTCGTTGCCGATTTGCTTGTGGCCGAGGGTGCCGAGGGCGTGAAGGTCAACACCGTCATTGCTCAGCTGCGTGATGAGAATGAGAAGTATGTGGCGGGTGCGAAACCAGCCGCTGCGCCGACGCCGGTCGCGGCCTCTGTGCCTAAGGAAACGAAGCCGGTAGCTGCCGCCGCTCCTGCGGCACAGCCGAAAGCTGCTCCGGTAGCTCCTCCAAGCGCGGGCCTGGTGGCTTCGACAGCGGGTGCTCGCGTGTTTGCTTCGCCGCTGGCGCGCCGTGTTGCTGCGCAGGGTGGGGTGGAGCTGACGGTGATCCAAGGTTCCGGGCCGCATGGGCGGATTGTGAAGG
>JANLXP010000498.1:0-6350 GCA_031365165.1 Alphaproteobacteria bacterium | reverse complement strand
CATCAAGCCTTCGAACATCTTCATCGAGGATCTGCGCGAAGAGTTCGTGCGCGACTATGTGTTTCCGATGTTCCGGGCGAATGCGCTCTATGAGGGGCAGTATCTGCTCGGCACGTCGATCGCGCGGCCGTTGATCGCGAAGAAACAGATCGAGATCGCAGAGAAGACGGGTGCCGACGCGGTCGCTCACGGGGCGACGGGTAAGGGCAACGATCAGGTCCGATTCGAACTGACGTACTACGCGCTCAAGCCTGACATCCGCGTGATCGCACCGTGGCGCGAGTGGGAACTTGAGAGCCGGACCAAGCTGATCGACTTCGCCGAGAAGCATCAGATTCCGATCGCGAAAGACAAGCGCGGCGAGGCGCCGTTCTCGGTCGACGCGAACCTCTTGCATTCGTCGAGCGAGGGAAAGGTCTTGGAGGATCCGGCGACGGAGGCCGACTCCATCGTCTATCAGCGCACGATCAGCCCGGAAGAGGCGCCAGACAAGGCGACCTATGTCGAGATCGGGTTCGAACGCGGCGATGCGGTTTCGATCGATGGGCAGGCATTGTCGCCAGCGACGTTGCTCACGCAGTTGAACGAACTGGGCCGTGCGAATGGGATCGGTCGGCTCGACCTCGTCGAGAACCGATTTGTCGGCATGAAGAGCCGCGGCGTGTACGAGACTCCTGGCGGCACGATCCTCTACGTGGCGCATCGCGGGATCGAGTCGATCACGCTGGATCGCGGTGCGGGACACCTGAAGGACGAGTTGATGCCGAAATACGCGGAGCTCGTTTACAACGGCTTCTGGTTCACGCCGGAGCGCGAGATGCTGCAGGCCTTGATCGACAAGAGCCAGGAATACGTCAGCGGCACCGTGCGGATGAAGCTCTACAAGGGTAACGCCACGGTCGTGGGCCGCGAGTCGAAGAATTCGCTCTACCGCCAGGACTACGTCACGTTCGAGAAGGACAGCGTCTATAACCAAAAGGACGCGGAAGGGTTCATCAAGCTCAACGCGCTCAGGCTGCGACTGCTGGCGGCACGAAACTTGGCGACGAGGAAGTAGCTGTTAGAGCTTGTCCCAATAAATCTCGAACAGGTTGCCTTCCGGATCGGTGATGCGGGCGGCGAAGAAACCGTCCTCGTCGAAGGCGATGGCGACGCTCAAAGCTTCAGCCCAGGCTTCGACAGCTGCTTTCGTTTCGACGCGGAAGCCGAAGTGGAAGGCATCGCCAGCATTCAACGGCGTACCCTTCTTGAAGAAGAGGGTAATGCCCGGGCCGTGGACCGTCGTGTCACGGCGCTCCAGCCCCAGGCGTTGGGCATACCATTGCGCGAGGACCTCGGGGTCCTTCGATGGGATGTTGATGTGGTCGAGCCACAGGGGCGGCAGCGTGCTCATCGTCAAAGCTCCGTGGGTGGCTGAATACCCCTCTGGGCATAGGCCGCCAAGACCGTGTTGCGAAGCAGGCAAGCGCGCGTCATGGGCCCGACGCCACCGGGCACCGGCGTGATCGCGCCAGCCCGCTCTCTCGCCTCAGTATAGGCGACATCGCCGAAGAGTTTCGACTTTCCGGTGGGCAGATCGGTGCGGTTCATACCGACGTCGATCACGATTGCTCCGGGTTTGATCCAATCGCCCTTTACCATCTCGGCGCGGCCGACAGCCGCGACCAGGATGTCGGCGCTGCGCGCGGCGGCGGCCAGGTCTTTCGTTTTCGAGTGAGCGATCGTGACGGTGCAATTTTCCTGCAGCAAAAGCTGCGCCATCGGTTTGCCGACAAGCTGCGAGCGGCCGATGACGAGGGCGTTTAGGCCCTCGAGTTTTTGGCGCATCGATTTGATCAGCATCAAGCAGCCTTGCGGCGTGCATGAGACAAGCCCGGGGCGCCCACTCGCGAGGCGCCCGGCGCTTAGCGTGGTTAGTCCGTCGACGTCTTTGTCCGGCGAAAGCACGTCGAGCACAGCTTCCTGGCGCACCTGCGCGGGTGTCGGAAACTGCACGAGGACGCCGTGGACGTTGCGGTCCACGTTGAGTTTGCGGACGACATCCAAGACTTCGGCTTCCGTCGCCGTTGCGGGCAGTTTCACGTCGCGTGAGTCGATGCCGGCTTCGCGAGCGTCTTCGACCTTGAGGCGGACGTAGATTTCGCTCGCGGGATCGTTGCCGACCAAGACAACGGTCAAGCCAACGGGGGCGCCTTGGCTTTGCTTGAATGCTGCGGCGGCCTCAGCCACGCGGGCGCGCACGGAGGCCGCGAAAGCTTTGCCGTCGATGATTTGCGCTGTCATTCGAACCTCTTCGCCCAAGCGGCGATGCGCGCTTCGAGCGCCTTTGGATCGCCTGCGATCAGTACAGTTTTGAGGCGCGCAGTCTTGCCAGCGGTTACCGCGACAGTCGACTTTGCGACGCCGATTTCGTCTGCGACCAATTCGACCAATGCCGCGTTGGCGCGGCCGTCTTCCGGCACGGCGCGAACGCGCGCTTGGAGCACGTCTTGTTTGATCCCGTCAAAGCCGTTGCGAGATGCACGGGGCGTCAGGCGTATTTGCAGAAGAATTCCGTCGCGGCCAAGGCGAAACAACGACGCCGTCACAACGCTCAGCTTAGGTCGCGCAACAGGATACGTACGACCTCAATACCGAGGAGCAAGACGATGGGCGAAATATCGAGGCCACCGAAACTTGGCATCACTCGACGGATCGGTCCCAGTAGCGGTTCGGTCAAAGTCCTGCAGAAGTCGTCTACCGCCCGAACCGCCGGATTGAACTGATTGACGACGTTGAAGCCGATCAGCCAGGACAGGACGACGCGCGCGATCAGGACCCAGATGTACACCGTGATCAGCGTGTCGATGATGACGAACAGCATTCGGCTCTCTGTGTAGTGGAATCGGGGCGGGCGCAGAGCAGGTGTAACTGCCTAAGGGCTGGCGCGGCAAGGCAAACGGCCCAAACTTGACAGGGGATGGAGCGCGACCCTAAAACCCGTGCCTTCGCGCGGAAAGGGCCGCTGTTTGGGCCGTTCGCGGGCGTATGGGGCTGTAGCTCAGTTGGGAGAGCGCCTCGTTCGCAATGAGGAGGTCAGCGGTTCGATTCCGCTCAGCTCCACCATGCGCCCCCTTTCTGATGACGGCTCGGGCGAATGCCCGTAGCATCGCCCCAAATGGACAGGCCGCACGCCAGTTTCGATGCCGTCATTCATCCGTACCGGTCGCTGGGACCGCGCGGGTTTCGGTTGTTCATCGCGTTCCTTGTCGTGGTCAACGCCGTGTTTGCGGGGGTCATGATTTCGCAAGGTGCCTGGCCTGTCGCCGGTTTCCTGGGCCTTGATGTTCTCGCTGTCTACGTCGCGTTCCGATTGAGTTATGCCCAAACGCGCGCGTTCGAGCGCTTCATCATTGACGGCGAGACTCTGATCGTCGAACGCGTCGACAAAGACGGCGCGCGGCGGGAATGGACGTTCCCGGCCTATTGGGTCAGCGTTTGGGTCGATGAGGGCGAACTGAGCACGACCGTGACGTTGCGCAGTCACGGGCGGTCCCTCGAGGTAGGTAGTTATCTCGCTCCGTTCGAGCGCAAGGAGTTTGCCGCTGCCTTGCGCAAGGCGCTCAGCGAGGCAAAGACGTCAACCGCGCTGGCGCAGGCCTAAGACATCCTGCATATCGAAGAGGCCTGGGCCTTTGCCTTGGCCCCACAGCGCGGCGCGAAGTGCGCCTTTGGCAAAGATGGCGCGGTCTTCTGCACGATGCGTGAGCTCAATGCGTTCGCCCTCGCCGCTCAAGAATACGGTGTGGTCGCCCACGACACTGCCGCCGCGTAAGCTCGCAAAGCCAATGCGACCGGGTTGCCGCGGGCCGGTGATGCCGTCGTTCGGCTTCAGCTTGAGTTCCGAAAGCTTCTTGTCGCGACCGTGAGCTGCCGCTTGACCGAGCAGAAGAGCGGTGCCCGATGGCGCGTCGACTTTGTGGCGGTGATGCATCTCTAAGATTTCGATGTCGAAGGACTGACCCAAGGCGTGCGCGGCCAGTTCGACGAGGCCCGCGAGCAGGTTCACGCCGAGGCTCATGTTACCGGACTTCACAATCGTGGCGTGACGCGCGGCTGCTTTGATGTGCGTTTCGTCGGCTTCGGCAAAGCCCGTCGTGCCGATGACGTGGACGATACGTGCTTGCGCGGCCAGATCGACCAGCGCGAGGGTGGCTTGCGGCCGCGTGAAATCGATCAGCGCGTCGGCTTTGGCGAGCACGGGGAGCGGGTCGGCTTCTATGCGAGCGCCAAGGGCGTCGATGCCAGCGAGCGTGCCCAGATCTTTGCCTTGCGCCGCATTGTCGGCGGCCTCCAGGCCGGCCACGAGCGTGATGCCCTGCATCTTTGCGGCTTCGCGGATGACGGCTTGGCCCATCCGGCCTGCGGCGCCGGCGATGACGAGTTTGATTTCGCTCATGTGCTCACAATTGGCTGTAGTCGCCGTCGAGACCTAGCATGTGGCGGCCTGCGGTTTCCATCGTGGGGGTTGCGACCTGCATATGCTGCGAGGCGACGTGGACGTCGCGGAAGATGCGCTGCAGCGGGGACGCCTTGTAAACGGACGTTCCGCCGCCGAGATTGTACATCAGATCGACCGCGCGCACGGACGAGCGAGCCGCATGCGTGATCGCCAGGCGCAGGTCGCGGCGGGTTTCTGTCGAGGCCCTGCCCTTCGCTTTCGTTTCGTCCCAGGCCTTGCCCATCATCTCGAAATAGAACGCGCGGGCCGAGCGGAGCTGCGCTTCGGCTTCGGCCAAGTCTTCTTGCGTTTGGGTCCGCTGGGCGAGGACGCGGCGATGCGCCTCCGGGATCTTTACGCTGGCGAGTGCGGTCAGTTCGCGGATCGACGCACGGGCGGCGCCCATCATCACCGCGGCGACGCCGCTTGCGAGCATTCCGAACGGGGGGAAGTGAAACAGCGGCCGGTCGACGTGAACCTTGAACGCACCGAACTCAGCGCGCGCCTTCGGCACGCGCACGTCGCGCATCACGAAATCCTGGCTGCCGGTCCCGCAGAGGCCGGATGTGTCCCAATTGCCTTGTAGATCGATCTCGCGCGTGGGGGCGAAGATCGCGCCGTTCGCCGGCGTTTCGCCTTCCATCACCGGTTTGCCGTCGCGGTAGAGAACGCAGCCCGCCGTCATCCAATCGGAGATGTCGCTGCCGGAACCCCACTGCCAGCGGCCTTCGACGCGATAGTGGTCGCCCTCGTCATGCGCTTTGCCGCGGCGGGCGAAGACGCCGCAGACCACGGTCGCGGGTGTCGCGAAGATTTCGCGCGCGCCCGCGGGGGGCACCCAACTGGCGGTTACCCCGGTCGAAGCGCAGATCATCGCGACCCAGGCGGCGGAGGCGTCGGCTTCGGCGAGTGTTTCGACGAGATGCGCGAACGTGATCGGATCGGATTCTAGACCGCCGTAGTCCTTGGGCACGAGCAGGCGGAAGAAGCCTGCGTCGTTGAATTTCTTGGCGAGGTCGGCGGGGAGGCGCCGGGCAGCCTCGATCTCCGGCGCGCGGCGCTTCAGTTCGTCGTGGAAGCCACGGGCTGTCGCGACGAGGTCGGTCATGATCACTCCGCGAGCTTTAGTCTGTTGGCGATGTTGTTCTTTTGCATGTTTGACGAGCCGCCGACGATTGGGAGCGAAATCGCGTCGCGCACATAGCGCTCCATGTCCATCAGATCAGAAAGGCCGTAGGCGCCCATGATGCGTTGGCAGGCGAGCGTGACGTCGGACGCGCCTTCGCAGCAGAAGAGTTTCGTCATCGAGGATTCGAGGGCGCTGGGCTTGCGGTCCTGAACCAACCCGGCTGCATGGTAGAGCATGAGCCGCATGGCGAGCGTCTTCGTCTTCGCATCGGCGATCGCGTGGCGGATCGCCTGGTGGGCGCCGATGGGTTTGCCGAACTGAATCCTTGTTTCGGCGTATTCGAACGCATCGGCGCAGGCGGCTTCGGCCAACCCAAGCGCGCAGGCGGAGAGCTCCAGCTTTTCGACTTCGAGGGCGCGACCGGCGAGTTGCTTCCAGCCTTGGTTCCACTTGTCCGCGCCGCCGAGGATCGCGTCCTCGCCGAGTTCCACATCGTCGAAGATGGCGTCGTTCGTTTCGACGCCGCGGATGCCAAGATGATCGAGCGGTGTGATGGTGACGCCCTTGGACTTCGGTGAGACCAGGAAGATCGTGAGGTTCTTGTAGCGCTCTTCCTTGGGGCCGGTGCGCGCGAGGCAGAAGACGTAGTCGGCGATCTGCGCCCCGGTGCACCAACGCTTGGTGCCGGAGAGCAAGATGCGGTTGCCTTCGCGGCGCGCCGTCGTCTCGACCATTGCGAGG
>JANLXP010000046.1:0-4177 GCA_031365165.1 Alphaproteobacteria bacterium | reverse complement strand
GCCTTGCCACGACGTCGCCGATCTTCGATAAGGCGTTTGGCTGTCATCAGTCGTCGGCCACGAAGCAGCTTGTTTTCGTAAGCTTGCTGCAATACGCGTTGCATGTCCGCATCTGTGGAGTCGGCTATCTCGACCGCTACGCTGACCGGCATATCGCCACATTCAACGGCGCGGAGGAGGCGTTGCTCGCCGGTTTCCAGAAGCCGAATGACCCCTCGGACATAGTCGATGGTCAGCCCCGTCTTCTGAGCGATCTCGGCGTTGTCGTAGCCGCGCCGCTTCATGCCTTCGATGTCGTGCAGCAGGTCGATAGCCCGATGTTGGCGTCTGGCGATGTTTTCAACGAGGCTCATGACGAGGCAGTTCTCGTTGTCGGCTTCGACAACGAATGCTGGAATCTCGCGCTGTCCCAGAATCTGGAACGCTTCCAATCGACCTTGTCCGCACACGAGATCGAAGCGTTTGCCGTCAGGATGGTCGCGCTGCGTAACGGTGATCGGTCGCTTAAGCCCAACTTCGGCAATGTTGGCAACGATCTCGTCGAAGTTCTTCTTGTTTCGAACACGGGGATTTATAACGTTGATGAGCTCAACGGGCACGAGGACGACGGCGGGCTCTAAGTTTGCAGTCATTACGCAACCTCCAATAACTGGACCCGGGCGGCCATTCCAAAGAGCGGTTCAAGGCTCTCGAAGCGATAGGCATCGAGCGAAATGCCATTGTGCTCCGCGAGCTTGAGACGGGGCAGGGCCATGTCCGGTCGTGGCAGCAGGTAAAAGTCGAGAGGAGCTTCGTTGGCCTGGTTCATGCGCACGGCCACGGTGATGTCGGGTTTGAGCCCGCTGTCGAGGCGTACGTGCCAGCGCAAGGACCCGGCCGGCGTTTGACGGCAGCGAACGATGACGATTGACGCGGTGAATTCGCCGTTGATCGTCAGGAGGTCGGTTACAGGATCTTGCGCCACGTCCCCGCCTGCGCTCTCGATCCCTGTGATCGTTTCTGCAACAGCGCTCGGATACCGAGCCCGCAGCGCACGATTGATCTCGACATAGCGAAAATCGCGGAGAGGTTCGAACCCGATAAGCTGGTAAGCCCTGATGAGGCTTCCGAACCGTCCTTGGTACGAACTGCTGGAAGGGAGGTCGCTTACCTCGTCGATAATGAGACCGGATAGATAGCCTCGTTCCAGAAACAGGCGTTTGAGCCCGTCCAGCATTTGATCATCGGTGAGTCTGTGCGACCGATCTCGAATGATGACCTGCGCGGCATCGAACAGAAGTCGCTCGACGATCGGTTCGAACGCGCCATTGGCCCGGATCCACATATCGGGTCGATTGGCTACCCGCGCCTTCTTCAATTTGAACGAATGGCGGTTCCAAACATTGTTGCCGACGTATTTTTCGTTGATCAGCACCTGGTGGACGGTGCCTCGCGTCCATGCCCGTCCGAGGTCGGTCTGGACGCCGCGTTCGTTGAGGGACAGTGCGATCTCGCGCTCGCTCGAGCCGTCCTCGACAAATGCTCGGTACATCCAGCGTACGTTTTCGACTTCGTCAGCTGGCCCAGGTACGAGGACAACTCGGTCCGTCTGAATGCTCTTGTGTTCACCTCGTACCAGCTCGCCCTTTGTGACACCGGTTTGATCGATCAATGATCGACGGAGCCCATAGCCGGGCGGTCCGCCTTGTCGGTATCCGAGTTCAATGAGACGGCATTGTCCCGTGAACACCTTCGCAGAGAGCTCACGGCTATACTCTCCAGCCATTGCGCGCTTGACGCCCTTGACGATGGTCGAAACTGGGCTGCCATCATTTTCGAATTGCTCGGCGCAATATTGAACTGCGATGCCGGCGCGTTTGCAGATGTATTCGTAGTAGGCACTCTCGTCAGCATCCTGAAACCGGCCCCACCGGCTGACGTCGTAGACCAGGATAGTCTCGAAATCGGCGCGGCTATTTTGAACGTCATCGATCAGCCTTTTGAGCGCATCGCGACCATCGATTCGGAGCCCGCTCTTTCCTTCGTCGGCATAGGTTTTGATGATTTGGAGGTTTCGCCGGGCGGCGTACGCGCGGATCGCGTCTGCTTGGTTCTCGGTGGAGTACCTCTGATGGTCGGTCGACATGCGGACATACTCGGCGGCGCGCGCCATCCGGTCTGTCACCCGCTCGCCGGTTACGGCGCTGCTGTGGTCCCGCTCAGCCAATCGCGCGTCCCCAAAAACGCTGGCGCGCAACCAAATGAGCGCCAAACCGCACCACTGCGAGGCAACCGGATTCCCATCCTCTGCCTCCACTACTCCACCAGTCAGTCTAGCGGCAGGGCAGGGGAAACATGTTTCCGAAAAAGGGCAAAGTTTTTCCAAATAAGGGCAAAGTTTTGCCGGACACTGGCGGAGGCGCCGATTGTCACGTTATCTATGCGACGACGATCGCAAAGGCGTTGAGGGAGGAGTTCAGCGGAGCGCCCAACGCAACAAAGACCGTGATGCGTTGGACGGGCGCCAGTGAGCGCACAGTCAAGAACTGGTTCGCAGGGTCGAATGGACCTACCGGCGAGCACCTCTTGGAGCTGCTGCGGCACTCGGACGTCGTGTTCGACGCTTTAGTGAATGTGGCGGGACGAAAGAAGGTGATCACCGCAGCGAAGTTGGTTGCGCTGAGCGATGCTCTTACAAATGCGCTTAGGCTCGGTGACGATCAGACGTAGCTCGGAGCGCGCTTGCGGAGGGGGGGACACGCGCGCCGAAGTCCCATTTCTGTTGCACCACGACCACAGAGAACCTCGATACATTGCATGCATATGCAGCGAGGCAATGAACTTGGAACGCCGCACGTCTCCGCTCACAAAATCCTGGCTTCCAGCCATCAAGGGCTTGGTCGCCATGTGCATCTTCGCGCCATTTTCCGCGCTGATGTTGATTGGCGGGCTGCAGAATGGCGAGACAGCATTCATTGTGATCGGCGGGATCTTTTCGCTCGGTGCGTTGATCGGCGTACCCTACATGATTTGGGATTTGTTCGTCTCGCCCCGAGGAGGCTACGGTCAATGCCCCGTCTGTTTCAATTCGATCGAGGCGCGATCCGGCGATGATCAAGACCTATTGTGCGCCGGTTGTGGCACCTATCTTGATGCGAAAATCGATAGGCTCGAAACGATCGAGTCAGGGCGAACGACCGACAAACCTTTTTTCGCTGCGCCCACGCCTTGGCCCGAGGTGCGCGGCGTCGTCTCTTCAACCGTCGCGTTTTCCGCCTTCGACTCCGCTCAGGAAAAACTGACTGAACTGATGATGAAGAGGGCGGGCGTCAAGTTGCTGAACGCGGCATGGCCTCCAGGCTGTTGCGTCTGTAGACGCCCCGCGACGCGAAAGGATCAATATGTTCTTCCCGTCACTCTGGCGGGTCAAATTCGAGACACCAAAGCGACCTTGATCGCGAACGACGTTCCGTATTGTGACGAACACAAGGACGGAATTGCGTTCGACAGGGTGTCATTCAACTCGGGGACGGCAGAGTCTTCCTATGGAATCCTTTTTCGATCGCATGCGTATCGCGAATCATTCCGTAAACTGAATAATTGGACATGGGCCGGTTTGGTGCCAAAGCCGCCCGGAAAGCCACCGGCGCCCTCCGCCGCCGGCGACAAGGTGGTTGTCCGGTGCAGCAACTGCAGCCAACAACTTCGCGTTCCGTCCGGCAAAGGCGGCACGATCAAATGCCCGTCCTGCGGCCAAGCATTTAAGGCTGCGACTTGAAGAAAGCCCTTGTGCTGCCACGGCCTCGGCCGAGCCGAATTTTCTTCCGCGCACTGGCCGTATTCAGATAATGTGCATTCAGATAATGTGCATTAGGTGCGCAGTGCCGCCAGGAATCGGCCGTCACGCGATGGGGGATTTATGAGGGCGAAGAGCATAATCACCTGCCTGATGCTGTCGGGCTGTCTGTTGACAGTGACATCCACAGCGACCCGTGCGGCGGACACGATAGGTGAGCGCATCGCGACGTGCTCGAATGAGGCGCTTGAGGCGCTTTGTCTTTTGGCTTTGGGAGACGAGGCGAAAATAGTCGTCGACGAGGGTGATGCGTGCATTCCGCAAAGCGTAAGCGTTGACGCGGCTGCAGCGGCCGCACTCGCATATCTCCGCGACGAGCTGCGGACGCACCCGGAGCGAGCC
>JANLXP010000032.1:0-3980 GCA_031365165.1 Alphaproteobacteria bacterium | reverse complement strand
CGGTTGACCCCGATGCCGCTGGTGTTCGCGCACATGTGGTAGCGGCCGGCCATGCAGTTGCGGCAGCGGCCGCAGACGATGTGGCCTTCGCCGGAGACGATTTCGCCGGGCTTATACTCAGTGACGTTGGAGCCCACTTTCTCGATCACGCCCACGAATTCGTGGCCGATGACGAGCGGCACGGGGATCGTCTTTTTCGCCCAATCGTCCCAGTTGTAGATGTGCAAATCCGTGCCGCAGACACCGGTGCGGAGCACGCGGATCAACACGTCGGAGATCCCCATCGCGGGCATCGGCACGTCTTCGAGCCAGAGGCCGGGTTCGGCGTGGGATTTGACGAGTGCTTTCACGGGGGCGGGCTCCTTTTATTGGCGCCTCCTTGATCATGTTTCCCGGACGCGGGCAAGATGGGGGCATGATCACCGGACCCACCTCCCATAGCTTCATCTCCCAGCGGCTTCGCCTTCGGTATGTCGATTGGGGGAACCCTGGCGCGCCGCCGCTCATTTTACTGCATGGCGGGCGCGACCATTCGCGAAGCTGGGATTGGACGGCGCAAGCCTTGCGCGACAAATGGCACGTTATCGCGCCGGACCTGCGCGGGCATGGCGATAGCGACTGGTCGCCGAGCGGTGACTACGGCGGGCTGACCACCCTTTACGATCTGGCGCAGCTGATCCATCAGCTGCAGCTCGCGCCGGTGACGATCGTGGCGCATTCCTATGGCGGCAACATCGCACTTCGTTACACCGGGACGTATCCGGCGAACGTACGCAAGTTGGTCGCGATTGAGGGGCTTGGACCTTCACCGAAGATGATGGCGGAGCGGGCGGGCAAGCCGATCGACGCGCGGTTGCGCGAATGGATCGACGCCAAGCGCGCGCTCGCTGGGAGGTTGCCGCACAAATACGCGACGCTGGACGAGGCGTATGCGCGCATGAAAGAGGCGAACCGCTATCTCAGCGACGAACAGGCGCGGCATCTGACCGTTCAGGGTACCAGCCAGAACGAGGACGGGACCTTTAGCTGGAAGTTCGATCCTTACATGCGCGTGTTTCCGCCGTTCGATCTTGGTCAGGCGGAGACGGAATCGTTGTGGGGCGCGATCGCGTGTCCGACGCTGCTGATGTATGGCGCGGACAGCTGGGCTTCAAATCCGGAGAAGGATGGGCGCCTGAACGCGTTCAAAAGCGCGCGCGTTGTCGTGTTCGAGAAGGCGGGGCATTGGCTGCATCACGATCAGTTCGACCGCTTCGTCGCGGAGCTGAAGGCTTTTCTCTGACGCTTACTTCGCGTCGCGCGACGACCAGTGGATGTGCAGGATCCGCCAACCCGCGGGCGACTTGTGTAGCACCATCGTCTCGATCGAAATCGAGTTGACCGGCTTGGCGTTGAACGTGCCGGTGATTTTGCTTTCGCTGGTGATGTAGGCGAGGTTGCCGAGGATCGCGCCGCCGCGGTTTGTGCGCGTGGCCTTCGTCGCGCCAGAGAACGCAACATCCGCGTCCAAGTGCTTGGTGGTGTATTCCGCCTTCGAGCGTTCGACGCTGCCTTGCTCGAAAATCTCGACGCCGTTATCGAGGAGGGCAAGGGCGGCCGCCTTGTCACCCGTCTTCAGCGCTTTATGAAACGCGTCGACGGCCGCTGTCGCTTCGGCCAGCACGGCGGTATCGAGCGGCGCTTTGACCGGTTTCGGTTCGCCTGCCGCGTGAGCGACAGACGCGGTGAGCAGGACGGCTAGTGCCAAGAATCTTGGTTTGAACACTTCGGCACCTCAAAAATGACGAATCGAAGCTATGCAATTGGTGGGACAACGCCAAGACGTACGCAAGGGTTTTGCACCTTAGCGTGGGCTTGCTTAAGCTCTAGTGACGGTCAATTCGAGGGTTTTACGCATATGCGCAGTCTCGCCGCCGCTCTTCTGTCGCTGTTGTTTGCCGGTGTGGCGCTGGCTGCGCCGCCGCAAAACATGAAGATCAAGGAGGTTCGCAAGGGCTACGACATCGAGATCTCGTATCCCCGCTTTGGGATGCCTGCGATCGACCGTCAGTTGGAGACTTGGGCGCGCGGGGTTGCCAAGGACTTTGCCGACAGCGCACGCGAGTCGACGGGGGAGCCGAACCCTTGGGCGACCGAGGTGGAGTACGAGGTCGTGCGCAACGATGCGCAGATGATCGTCGTGGCGTTCTCCAACTACAGCTACAGCGGTGGGGCGCATCCGAACTCGTCGACCGAGACGTTCAACTTTCTTTTGCCGGACGGACGGCGTGTCGAAATCGCCGAGCTGTTCTCGCCCAAGGGCATTCAGCGCATCAGCGACATTTCGATTGCAAAGTTGAAAGAGGACATGGCCGGGCCGGACGGAATGTCGGACATGGATTGGATCCGCCGCGGGGCCGGTCCCAACGCGCGTAACTTCACCTCGTTCGAACTTTTGCCGCGCCAGCTGCACATCACGTTCGACGCCTATCAAGTCGCGGCTTATGCGGCGGGTGCCCAAGAGGTCAGCATCCCGCTTTCGAATTTACGCGACGTCATGCGGCCCAACCCGCGACTGCCGGCCGCCTCTTTCGATTGCATTATGGCGCGCAGCGATGTCGAGCGAGCGATCTGTTCGTCGGACGAATTGGCGCGCCTCGACCGGCGCTTGGGCGAGGCCTATGCGTACAAACTAATTTGGATCGACGACGTGGCGGAGCAACAGGCGCTTCGTGCGCAGCAACGCGGCTGGCTCAAGATGCGCGATGCGTCGTGCCGGGGTCCGGCGATCGCTTCGTGCCTGATCCCGATCTATCAGCGCCGGCTGAAAGAACTTGAGGATCCTGCTTAGCATTAAGCGGCGATTAACGACGGTCGCCAAACGTTCATTAGAGGTTCGCCGTTAGTATTTGCCCCAGAACGTAAGGGGCAAAGACACCATGAACTCGTCCGGGCAAACCTTTTCAGAAGCCACTGACCTTTTCGGCCGCATGGTTCGGGCCGCCAATTTCGCATTGGATTATTGGTGGGTTTGGCTTTCGGTCGCTTTCTTCGTCTGGCTCGCGTTCCGGCTTCGGTCGCATCATGCGTTGTTGGCAAAGCTCGACGAGCGCGCCGATGCCGCCTTTGGCGATGCGGACGCTTTGCTTGTCGAACGCCGGGCATTGATCGGCAATTTGGTGCAAGTCGTGCGCGGGATCAGCAAACAAGAACGCGCTGTGATCGGCGACGTGATCGAAGGCCGCGTGAAGGCGCTTGAAGCGCTGGGCGAGGGTGTCGGCATTCACGCCGACTCGCAGGTCGCCGCGACGCTGAACAATCTGTTTTCGGTTGCCGAGAAGTATCCGGAGCTTGCCAGCGAGTCGCACTATCGCACGCTGCGCCAGGACTTGATCCGGGTCGAGGAGCGCATCACGGCCGCGCGCAAGTTCTATAACCTCTCCGTTGAGGAAGCGAATTCCGTGCGCCGCGCGTTCCCTGGATTCCTGATGACGTTCGGGACGCTGGAGCGCGAGAAATTCAAGGTCGGCGGCGAACAACGTAACTACTTGGCTCAACCGGTCACGATCGACCTCTAGTTTCTCAAAGCGAGTTCGCGGCGATGGCTGTTCACGGCTTCATTACGCACGCCGCGCATAACCGGCGCCTCATGACCTGGCTGGTAGCCGCGTACATGGTCGCGTTTCAGTTGATCGCGATCTTCGTGCTGACGTGGTTCTTGCTCATGATCGACCATGAGCACACGGTTTTGTCCGACCCGATCGGCTATGCGGTGCGCTATGCCGTGCCCGTGGCGATCATGACGGGATTGCTCTTCTGGTGGGTGTACTCGGATCACGCACGCGTGGTGTGCGAAACGCTGGGCGTTCGGATCGTGGATCGAAGCGAGGAGCCTCGCTTCGTGGCCATCGCGGAAGAACAATGCACTGCGCTCGGTGTGCGCTTGCCGCGTTTCGGAATTGTCGAGGCCGCCGAACCGAACGCACTGTCGGTGGGCGAAG
>JANLXP010000022.1:0-1292 GCA_031365165.1 Alphaproteobacteria bacterium | reverse complement strand
CCGCCCGCCATCGTGAGGGAGCGCGAGCCGCCGGTGCCGCCGCCTGCCTTCAGCGCGTCGGTGTCGCCGGACGTGACTTTCACGATCTCGATCGGGATTTGCAGTCGCTCGGCGACGAGTTGCGCGTAAGCGGTCTCATGGCCTTGGCCGTTCGACTGGGTGCCGGCGATGACGTGAACTTCGCCGTCGGCGCGGACTTCGATGTGCGCCATTTCGAAGCCGCCCGCGGTCTTTTCGACGTAGTAGGCCATGCCGATGCCTGCGCGCTTGCCGCGCGTCTTTGCAGCAGCGGCGCGGGCTGCGAAGCCTTGCCAATCGGCGAGCTTGATCGCGTCATCCATGTTGTGCGCGAACTCGCCGCTATCGAGAATGTTCTTCGATGGGAATGTGTAGGGCAACTGCGAGGGCTGGATGAAGTTTTTGCGGCGCAGTTCGGCTGCATCGAGTTTGAGTTCGGCGGCAGCGAGATCGAGTAGGCGTTCGATGACGTAGGCTGCCTCCGGACGGCCGGCGCCGCGGTAAGCGTCGACCGGCACGGTGTTCGTGAAGACGCACTTCGTTGCCGTGTAGAACGCCGGGATCGCGTAGACGCCGACTTGCATGCCGGGCGCCGCCATTGTCGGTACGAACGGCGCGAAGTGCGAGAGATAGCCGCCCATCGCGGCCGTCGTGATCGTGCGGATTGCTGTGATGCGATGGTCTTTGTCGAGTGCGATCGCCGTTTCGGTGACGTGATCGCGACCTTGCGTGTCGGAGAGGAACGCTTCGGTCCGTTCCGAGACCCACTTCACCGGGCGGCCGATCTGCTTCGCCGCGAACAGCACCAGCGGATATTCGTGATAGATGAACGACTTCATGCCGAAGCCGCCGCCAACGTCTTTCGTGATGACGCGCAGTTGCTCGTTCTCGATGCCGAGGATGAATTTCGCGATCGCGGCGCGCATGCCGTGCACGCCTTGGCTGCCGGTGTAGAGCGTGTATTTGCCGGTCGTCTTGTCAAAGGCGCCCATGCAGGCGCGTGGTTCCATCGCGTTCACGACGACGCGCTGGTTGACGAGCTTCAGAGTTGTGACATGTGCGGCCTTGGCAAACGCCGCATCGACGGCTGCCTTGTCGCCCAATTCGTGGTCGAGCGCGACGTTCGACGTCGAGCCCGGGTGTATGGGCGGTGCGGTCAAAGCTGCCACCGTATCGGAGACGGAGGGCAATTCGTCGTAGTGTGCGTTGATCATCTCCGCCGCGTCGCGCGCTTGTGCTGCGGTTTCGGCGACGACCATCGCGACCGGTTCGCC
>JANLXP010000014.1:0-1190 GCA_031365165.1 Alphaproteobacteria bacterium | reverse complement strand
GGGCAGAAGCCCGAGCTGAAGCACACCACCCGCATGGTGCCGAAGCGGCGGGACGAGTTGCTTGATGGCGGCTCGCTCTTTTGGGTGATCAAGGGCTACATCGCGGTGCGCCAACCTTTGCTCGACATACGCCCGTTCGTCGACAAGGAAGGCGTGGGACGCTGTCACTTGGTCTACGGGAAAGACTTGGTCCTGGTCGCGCCGCGCCCTCGGCGAGCGTTTCAGGGATGGCGCTATCTCGAGGCGAAGGATGCAGCGCCTGATATAGGCAAGGCCGGAAAGGCGATGCCCGACAAATTGCGGCGCGAGTTGGCCGAGCTGGGGTTGTTGTAACTCGTGACCGTGCCCGTGATCGAAACTGAGCGGTTGATTTTGCGGGGGCACCGTCTCGATGACTTTGCGACGCTGGCCGCGATGTGGGCCGACCCTGGGGTCACGCGTTTCATCGGCGGCAGGGCTTCGACACGGGAAGAGAGTTGGGCGCGCCTCACGCGCTATGTCGGGCACTGGGCGTTGCTCGGGTTTGGTTATTGGGCGGTCGAGGTGAAGGGCGAGGGACGGCACATCGGCGATGTCGGCTTCGCGGATTGGAGGCGCGATATCGTGCCATCGCTGGACGGGATGCCGGAGAGCGGTTGGGCGTTTGCACCGGGGGCGCACGGGAAGGGGATTGCGACGGAGGCGGTGAAGGCGGCGGTTGCCTGGGGCGACAAGCACTTCGGGGGTAAGACGACGACCTGCATTATCGGCCCGGGGAATGTCGCCTCGATTCGCGTCGCCGAAAAATGCGGGTATCGCGAGTTCGCGCGGACGGATTTCAAGGGTGAACCGACCATTCAATTCCGCCGGTAGGGGCACCTTGCGCCAACCCCCTCAAGCGTAGGAATGTCCGCCCCATGAGGGTGCATCCTGCGCGCGCCGAGATGGCGCGCCTCTATTTGGCCGACGAGACTGAGGTTGTGAACGCGCTTCTGCCGCGCGCTCGGCTGAGTGCGGCTGAGGCGCAGGCAACGGAAGCCTTGGCGCGCGATCTCGTGAGCCGCGTGCGTGCGCAGCGCAAGCGCGGCGGGCTCGACGCGTTTCTCCAAGAATATGCGCTGTCGACGGAGGAGGGCGTCGTTTTGATGTGCCTCGCGGAGGCGCTGCTGCGCGTGCCGGATACGGAGACGCAGGACAAGCTGATCAAAGAC
>JANLXP010000004.1:0-1828 GCA_031365165.1 Alphaproteobacteria bacterium | reverse complement strand
CTTGTCGTAGGCGACGTTGAGTTCGGCATCGGCTTTTTTGAAATCTTCGCCGGCGCATACTTTCATGTCGTAGTTCGTTTGCGGGTCTTTGCAATCGGCGGCGTGTGCGAAGCCGGCAGATGCCAGAGCCCAGAGAGCGGCGGTCACGAGGCGCATCTAGTTTTCCTTCTTCAATCTGATTTGTGAGGTGTCGCTGCGGCCATCGGCGTCGACGACAGTGATGCGGGCGAAGCCTTCGCCATCGGGCGTCCACCAGCTGTTCGTCGCTTCGAGCGGCAGGCCGTTGACGATCCAGCGCAGCGGTTCGCGGCCGCCTTGCGCTTTCAGCGGCAGGGCTTGCGGCTTCTTCGGGTCATTGAGCGAGACGGTGGCGCCGTTCGGCGGGAACTGAATGCGCGGCGGCTGTATGCGTATGAGGCCAGCCGCCAACCTGGAATTCGAGCGGAAGCGTTGCAACGCCGGCGGCAGCTGTTCGGCGTTTTGCACGATGAACGCGCCATCGGGCGGTGGCGAGGGGGATCGATCTTCGGGCGGCAGCAGGTCGAAGACTTTCAGCAGCAACGGTGCCGCGTCGTTGCGGCCGATGTGGCCGACGCGCGTGGAGCCGTCGGCGCGGCCGACCCAGATGCCGACCGTGTAGTGCTTCGAGAAGCCCAGCGACCACGCATCGCGGTAGCCGTAGGACGTGCCCGTCTTGAACGCGATTTGGCGCGCGCGTTCGATGCCCTGGCCCATCGACCAGCCATCGGGGAGGTTTGCGTCTTTCAGCGTGTCGGCGAGATACCAGGCGGCGGCGCGGCCGAACAGGCGATGGACCTCGCCCTCCGGCGCGTCGTCGCGGTAGCGTAGTGCGCGCACTTCGCCGCCGGATGCGATGCCAGCGTAGAGCATCGTCAGATCGCGCAACGAAATCCCGACGCCACCAAGTGCGAGCGGCAGCGATGGGAGCGCGCCTTTCTTCGGGAACTGGAGTTCGGCGCCGGCGTTGCGCATCGTTGCTGCCAGCCGCACGGGACCAACGCGATCGAGCAGCGCCACGGCCGGCACGTTCAGCGACATTTGCAGCGCGGTCGCGACCGTCACGGTGCCTTGGAAGCCGCGGTCGAAGTTGCGCGGTTCGTAGTCGCCGAACATCGTGGGCTTGTCGTCGATCAAGGTCTGCGGGTGGACGATGAGTTCGTCGAAGGCGATGCCGTAGATGAAGGGCTTTAGCGTCGAGCCCGGCGAGCGCGGGGCGTTACCGAGATCGACCTGGCCCGCTTGCGTCCAGAAATTCGCACCGCCGAGATAAGCGGCCACCCGGCGGGTTTTGTTTTCGACCACGATGACGGCGAGGTTCGCGTCGTCGTCGAAGTAGGTGCGTTCGCGGTGCGCCAGGTCTTCGAGCTTTGCCTGCACACGGGCGTCGAGCGTCGAGATGATGACGGGTTCGTTCGTCTTGTTCTCCGACAGCAATGCTTGCGCCAGATGCGGGGCGTGGAACGGGAAGCGCTGGCGACGGTCGGGGATCGGTTCTTGTTTCGCCTCGAGCGCGTCGCGGGCTGCGATCAGGCCACGTGCGGTGAGCGTGTCGATCACGCGGTCGCGCGCCGCCTTTGCGATGGCCGGGAAGCGGTCGGGACGGCGGCGTTCGGGCGATTGCGGCAGGGCCACGAGAAGTGCCGCTTCGCCGATCGTCAGATGTTTCGGTTCTTTGCCGAACCAGGCGAAGCTCGCAGCGCGCACGCCTTCGAGGTTGCCGCCGTAGGGGGCCAGCGTGAGATAGCGTTCGAGGATTTCGTCTTTTGTCAGATGCCATTCGAGCTGCAGTGCGCGGGCGATCTGAAGC
>JANLXP010000950.1:0-6916 GCA_031365165.1 Alphaproteobacteria bacterium | reverse complement strand
CAACGCCAATCTGAAGCCGGAAGAATCAGACACGAAGTCTTTTGGCGTTGTTTTGACGCCCGGCTTCCTCAAAGGCTTCATCGCACAGATCGACTATTTCGACATTACACTTGACAAAACGATCGGAACGCTGCCTCCGGCGACTATCCTTTCGGATTGCGCCGTGAACAACAACCCCGTCACCTGCGGGTTGATCAACCGCGGGGCCGGTACGGGAATCTTGTTCGGCGCTGGGACCGTTGGGCTATTCAACACGAACCTCGGCTCGCGTCGGCGCGAAGGCGTGGATTTTGACGCCAACTACAAGATTGATCTAGGCGACGTTGGCGCTGAGGGCGCCGGCGGCTTCAGCCTCGGCTTCGTCGGAACGTACCTGATGACCAGCTTTGAAAATCCGGTCCCGGGCACGGCGGCCTTCGACTACGACTGTCTTGGCTTGTTTGGCGTCGTTTGCGGCACGCCGCAGTTCAAGTGGCGGCACACACTGCGCGGCACCTGGATGTCGCCTTGGGATATCGACTTCTCGGTCAACTGGCGCCACTTGGGCAGCGCCAGCCTGGACGTGAACGTTGACAATCCGACGTTCAACGCGGCGGTCGCTGGTGTTTGCCCCGATACACCTTGTCACGATACCACCGACGGGAAGATCAACGCGTTCGACTACTTCGACGTGTCGTTCGACTGGACGGTCTCCGAGCACGTCGCCATCCGTGGCGGTGTGAACAACGTGTTCGACAAGGATCCGCCGATCGTCGACTCGAACAACCTCGGCATCTCGTCGCCGCCGTTCGGCAACGCGAATACGTATCCGGTTGTTTACGACTCGCTGGGCCGGGAAGTGTTCATCGCGCTGTCGACGCGCTTCTAAGCGATATCGAGTTCCAGACTTTCAAGCGGCGGCCCTTTGGGCCGCCGCTTTTCGTGTTGGCGCTGGTCCTTTCGCTATAATCTGCGGCTCGCATGACAGGATCCCGGGACGCCAGTAGCGATCAGGTGCGCGAAGTCGCGGAGGCCGTGCGCGCGTCCGACATTCCGCGCGCGCTCGAGCTCGCGCGGCGGCACTTGGATGCGGGCTTCACGCACCCCATGTTTTTGAACCTCAGGGCGTATTGGCATGAGCGCGAAGGGCGGCTGGCGGATGCCTTCGGCGATCTGGAGGCGGCACGGACGTTGGCGCCCGGCGACCCGGTCATTCTAAACGCTTATGGGCTTTGCGCGTCTCGGCTCGGCAAGCCGGAGGAAGCCTTCGCCGCCTTTGAAGCTGCGGCCTCGGCAGACCCGAACTTTGCACCGGCGCACTTCAATGCCGGGTGGGCTTCCGAGGGGCTTGGGGAACTGGATCGTGCCAGAACCTTCTACCTACGCACGATCGAGATCGCACCGAACGCAGCGGAGGCATTGGGTAGCCTCGCTTGGCTATCGGCGCGGACGGGGCAATGGGACGAGGCGAGAACTGCCGCCAATCGAGCGCTCGCGATCGCGCCGGGTCGCCCGATCCCCCGACTGGCGCTCGCGACGGCCGCGCTCAACACCGGCCAAACGGCACAGGCGGAACAGCATGTGCGCGAGGTTCTGGCCGGCGAAGGCTTGAGCCGAACCGACCGCGGCATCGCGCTCGGCTTGCTCGGCGATTGCCTCGATCGAAGCGGCGGCTTCGATGAGGCGTTTCGTGCGTACGAACAGTCGAACAACCTCTTTCGGGAGGAATACGAAGGCCAGGCCGCGAGGAGCAGCGACAGCGTTGTCGCCATGATCGGGTGGCTCGATCGCTATTTTTCGCGCGGCGCCAACTGGCAACGACGTGGCGTGGTGTCCCCGGGCACCGGAGGTGCGGCTGGGCACGTGTTCCTGGTCGGATTTCCAAGGTCGGGCACGACGCTGCTTGAACAGGTTCTGGCTGCCCATCCCCTTGTGGTCACCTCAGACGAGAAAGAGTTTCTGTCGGAAGCGGTGCGCGACTACATGCGCAGTCCGGCGACTCTCGATGCGCTGCGCGACGCCAGCGAGAGCGCGTTGGAAGCAGCGCGCGAGCGCTACTGGGCGCGGGTGCGTGCGCACGAATTGGCTCCAACGGGAAAAACGTTCATCGACAAGCTTCCGCTCAACACGCTGAAGCTGCCCCTGATCTCGCGGCTATTTCCGGACGCCAAAATCCTGGTTGCCTTGCGTGACCCGCGGGACGTGGTTTGGGGCTGTTTTCGTCAGCGGTTCCAAATGAACGCCTCGATGCTCGAGTTTACATCGCTTGAGCGCACAGCCCGGTTTTATGACGCGTGCATGACGCTTCTCGCGACCTACCGAGGCGCTTTGCCGCTCGACGTCTACGCGACCCGTCACGAAGACCTTTTGAGCGATTTCGAGGGCGAAGTGCGAAAGGTGAGCGCTTTCCTCGGCCTGCCGTGGGACGAGGCGATGCGCTCGTTCACAGAACGCCGGACGACTCGCGCGATCTCGACGCCGAGTTCCGTGCAGGTCGCGCGCGGCCTTTATGCCTCCGGCGGGCAGTGGAAGCGCTACGAGCGGCACCTGCAGCCGATTCTCCCCATTGTGCAGCCATGGGTTGAACGATTCGGATACGCGAGGGTGTAACGGCCGTAACAAACAGGCGGCCAGACGACGCGCCAGCATGGGTGCAATTGGTTGCAGCGGCACGCTATAAGAGCGGCAACAAACTTCGGGTTTCGATCTCTTGGTTCACGCCGTCAAACGTAAGCTTACGACGATTTTTTGCGCCGATGTGGTGGGGTACAGCCGCCTCATGGGCGCGGACGAGCATGGCACGCTCAAGCGGTTGAAAGAGTGCCGCGAGCTGATCCAAGCTTTTATCGAACGCCATCGGGGGCGGGTGGTCAGCTGGTCGGGCGATGCGGTGCTGGCCGACTTTTCGAGCGTCGTCGAATCCGTGCAATGCGCGGTCGAGATTCAGCGCGAGTTGAAGGCGCAGAACGATACCATGCCTGAGCGCGAGCGGATGGACTTTCGCATCGGCATCAATCTCGGCGACGTGATGATCGACGATCACGACATTTTCGGCGAAGGCGTGAACATCGCGTCGCGACTGCAGTCGCTTGCAACTCCCGGCGGGATTTTGATTTCGGGTTCCGTCCACGACCAAGTGAAAAACAAGCTCGCGCTTGGCTTCAACTTTATGGGCCATCAGCAGGTTAAGAATATCAGCGAGCAGGTTCCGGTGTTCGTCGTCGCGCACGACGTGGCAACAGCTCTGCCGATCGGGGCTGTTTCGATCGGCATGGGTGCGCCGGGTACGGTCATGGCGCCCGCGCTAATGCCGCTGCGCATCGTGGCGGGCGTGATCGACGGCTTGGTGGCGAGCGTGTTGGCGTTCGCTTTGGCTGCACTTCTTCAGGGCGCAGTGGGCCCCGTGTTCACACTCGACGCCCCATTCACATGGATTGCCAACGAGCGCACGCTGTCGAGCGATTTGCCGTCGCTTGAGATCGCGGACGGCGGCGAGAGTTCGCGCACGACGGTGCGATCGATCGTCGAACGGAACTATCTTGGTTTCGTGCAACAGAACTACCGGCGCACCGCGACCGAGATCAAAAAGAATGGCTCGACCGAAGTGCAAATCCGCGAGGCGCTGCTTGACGGCAACCGCGGGCGGGAGATTTCGCGGCCGTCGGGCTGGATGGTTGTGGTCGTGCTCTATTTCGTCGTGCTTGTGTTGAGCGAGGGCATGTTGCTGCGCGGCGCATCGCCCGGAAAATTGCTGATGGGCTTGCGTGTATCGACGCTCAAAGGCGGCAAACCGGGTCTCTTTCAAGCGGGCGTGCGCAACTTGAGCAAGGTCATATCGATCGCGCCAGCACTCTTGGGCATCATCATGGCGCTCTTTTCGAAGAAGCGGCAGATGCTGCACGACGTGCTCACCGGCTGCTACGTGCACGACGCCAAGTGAGCGCGCAGGAAATCGCACAAGCGGTGCAGTTGCTCCAAGGCGGCGCCTTCGAGCAAGCACGCGGTATCTTGGGTGGCGTGGTTGCGCGCGAACCCGGCAATGCCGACGCCCTCAACCTACTTGGTATCGCGCTCGCGCAGGGGCAAGATTTTTCCACCGCGATCGCAGTCATGCAGCGCGCCATTGCGGTCGCGCCGCAGCATGCAGGCGCCCACATGAATTACGGCGGGGTGTTGCGGCGGCTTGGCCGCCTGAACGAGGCGGCCGCCAGCTTCGAACGGGCGGCGGCGCTTCGCCCAGACAGTCCCGTGCCGGCTCTTCGTCAGTTGGGGTCGGTGTTGATCGACCTTCAGCGCGGCGAAGAGGCGGTCGCTTGTTTCACGCGCATCCTGGCGCTCGTACCGCAGGATGCGGTCGCGTTGAACGACAGAGGCCTTGCGCAGCTTGAACTTGACCGCGGCGATGCGGCCCTTGCTGACTTCGACGCGGCGCTGAAGATCAATCCGCGCTTTGCGGCAGCCCTCGGCAACAAGGGGCTCGCGCTCCTAAAGCTTGGGCGTACGGAGGCAGCGCTTGCCGCTTGCGATGCGGCGATTGCCATGGAGCCGCAGAATCCAGGGCTTCATCGAACGAAGGGACACGTGCTGCTGTCGGCCGAGCGCCATAGCGATGCACTCGCCTCGCTCGATCGCGCCCTTTCGCTTGGGTTACAGGATGCAACAACGTGGACGGTTCGCGGCGAGGCGTTGAAGCGGGCCGGCAAGAGTGTGGACGCGCTCGCCAATTTTCATCAAGCGCTGCAAGCCGACCCGCAGCATTGGGACGCGCTGATCGCTGCCGCCATGGCTTGCCTTGAGAGCGACAAGTTTGCCGAGGCCGCGGAAGGATTCAGCAGGGCGGCGAATGCGCGGCCCGCCAATGCGCTTGCCTATTTCGGGCGGGCGCGAGCGGCGCGGGGGCTCGGAAACCTACAGGCCGCACTCTACGATGCGGACCGCGCGCTCGAGTTGTCGCCGGGCGACGCCGACGTGCTTGCGCTCAGAGTGCAGGTTAAGCGCGAACTCGGGCGGCGTGCGGAAGCACTCGCGGACTGCGAGCTAGCGCTCAAGCTCAAGCCATCGAGTTCGCTGTTGCATGCGAACAAAGGCGTGTTGCTTGAAGAATTGCTGAGGCCGGAGGAAGCGCTTGCTTGCTACGAACGCGCGTTCGAGCTGGATCCGCGCAATTGGATCGCACTGCAGAATCTTGGCGGCGCCTTGGTACAGCTGGGACGCGGGGAAGAGGCGTTGGCTGCTTGCGAGGCGAAGCTTGCGCTCTCACCCGGCAATCATGAGCTGCTGACTGTCAAGGGGATGATCCTGCTCGTGCTGCGCCGCTACGACGAGTCGGTCGTCGCACTCGACGGCGCTGTCACGGCACAGCCAGATGACTCGGCGGCGCATTTCTACAAGGGATTGGCACTGCTGACGCAGGGCAAGCTGCGCGAAGGCTTTGCGGAGTACGAGTGGCGCCGGCGGGGACCCGCGCCATTGTTGAAATTGGCCCAGTTCGATGCGCCGGAACCTCTCAGCACCGACGATGTGTGCGGCAGGCGGCTCACGCTTTATCGCGAGCAGGGGCTTGGCGACATGATCCAATATGCCCGGTTTGCGCGTGAATTCGCGGACCGCGGCGCGAAGGTCACTCTGTTCACCTACCCTGCCCTCGCAAGGCTCATGTCGAGCCTTGGACCGGACATCGACATTGTTTCCGACGATCTGAAGCCCGACGGCGACTTTGCGTATCCGCTTATGTCGGCGCCACATTTGTTGCAGGCGACCGTCGAGACGATCCCGGCGAAGACACCTTATCTAACCGCGCCAGCGGACCTAAGCGCGGCCTGGCGGACGCGCTTAAGGCCGAAGACGGGGTTGCGTGTGGGCCTGACGTGGTCTGGCAATCAGAGCCATGTCAGCGACTGGGCGCGGTCCATTCCGTTCGAGGCGCTGACAGCGCTGCTCGGCGTTGCGGGCGTGACCTACGTTTCGGTGCAGAAAGATGTTCGGCCTGCGGACGCGGCGGCGCTCGCCGAAAGCGGGGTCGCCGACTATCGTGCGGAATTGACCGATTTGGCGGAGACCGCGGCGCTGATGTCCGAGCTCGATCTCGTCATCACCGTCGACACGGCGGTGGCGCATTTGGCCGGTGCTTTGGGCAAGCCGGTGTGGATTCTTCTGGCAACGCGGGTCGACTGGCGTTGGATGGCGGAGGGCTCCACGAGCCCGTGGTACCCGACGGCAAAGTTGTTCCGCCAAAAATCGCCGGGCGCATGGGCGCCTGTGCTTGCGGACGTTCGGACCGCTTTAGAGGCGCTGGCGTCAGGCCAATAGTTTCGCGATGTCCGCGCGCATCGCATCGGTGTTCGTGCGGACTTTCGCCTTGTAGGCTGCGACCGCGTCGCGATCGACCTTCCAGAACATGTTTTCCGCGTAAGTGTGGCCGAAGATGTCGACCAGCATTGAGCGGAACTTGCCCGACACCGTCTTGCCGTCCATCTCGCGCTGCTCGATGTAGGCGACTTGGTCGGCCACCGTCAGGGCACAGAGCAGCGGATGCAGGCGTTCGGAGAATGTGCGCTTGTAGCGCTGGATGTGTTGGATCGTGCGGTCGATCGGCAGCTCGTTCAGCACTTGCGGTCCGATGCGCAGCGGTTGATCCATTGTGGGTACGCTCAACGGGAACGCGTTGATCAGCCAATCGCCCAGATGCGAGACGTTCTTGCGGTCGCGCCCGTAGAGCAGCACGTCCTCTTCGTAGCGCGCGTACCAGTGCGTCAGGCGCGCGATCAAGTGCTGGAGCTTGTCGGCGGGCAACTGCGCGCGGTACTGCGTGCCGAAGATGCCGATCGTGGCTTTGGCGTTCGCGGTCGCGGCCAGCAGTTGGTCGTCGATGAGATCACCGAACAGGCTGTTGCCGATGCCGATAACGAGAAGGTCGAGGTTTTGCGGCACGGGCGTG
>JANLXP010000927.1:0-1054 GCA_031365165.1 Alphaproteobacteria bacterium | reverse complement strand
CGAACCCATTCGCGTTTTCTAATTTCTTGCTGCAAACGCTAACGCGAGAAAACTCAGGGAAAAGTCCAATTTTTGTGCAATCCACCCTATGGAACTTCGCTAGTGCAGCAATGCAACAAAACTGCAATAAAGCCGGGCAATCGTGCTGCCTCATTGGGCTTCGCTGTGCCAAAACGTCGGGCACTCAGCGCGTACGCGAGCGAATGCAGCGCGGATACAACTGCTTCGACACCAACGAATTGCGGTGACGCGATCATCGCGGCGGCTCCACCAAACTTAGGATCTCAAAATGCCGCGGCAAGATAGGAATGGCGGCCAGGGGCCCAGAGAAAACCAACCGGCGGCCACGTCATTCAAACAGCGCATCGGCGCACTCAAGAACATTCCGGCGTTCGTCGCACTCGTTTGGCAAACCAGCCCCCTTCTCACCATCTCGTCGTTGTCCTTGCGCCTTGTCCGCGCACTCGTGCCGATCATCACGCTTTTCATCGGCAAGTTGATCATCGATGAGGTCGTGCTCCTCGTGCAGAGAGGAGAGCACCCAGGGTCGCTCGCGCAATGGTGGGAAAGCGGTCTCCTCAACTGGCTCATCGTACTTCTTGCCGCAGAATTCGCGCTCGCCGTATTCACGGACGTTTTGGGCCGCGTTGTTTCCCTGGTCGAAAGCTTGTTGGGCGAGCGTGTCTCCAACGACACCAGCGTCCGCTTGATGGAGCACGCGGCAACGCTCGACCTTGAAGACTTCGAAGACGCCGAGTTCCAGGACCGGCTCGACCGCGCGCGCCGCCAAACGAGCGGCCGCATGGCACTCATGAGTCAGCTGTTCGGCCAGGCTCAGGACATCGTGACGGTCATAAGCTTCGCCGCCGGCCTGATCGCCTATGCCCCGTGGCTGATCGCGCTCCTTCTGATCGCGCTGGTGCCCGCGTTCTTAGGCGAAGCGCATTTCAACGCGCAAAGCTATTGGCTCGCCTACTTCCGCACGCCCGAGCGGCGCGAGCTCGACTATCTGCGTCAAACCGCGGCGAGCGCCGAGACCGCAAAGGAAGTGAAA
>JANLXP010000925.1:0-5085 GCA_031365165.1 Alphaproteobacteria bacterium | reverse complement strand
CGGAATTTCGAACCAAAACGTCGAACCTTTCCCGAGCGTGCTTTCCACGCCGATTTTGCCGCCCATGCGCGTGACGAGCTTGCGGGCGATCGCTAGGCCCAAGCCCGACCCGCCGAACCGCCGCGAAATCGACACGTCCGCCTGGGTGAAGCTCCGAAACAGCTTCGGCATTTGGTCGGGCGCGATACCGATGCCGGTGTCTTGCACCTCGAAATGCAACGTCGCGCCGCGCAACACGGTCGCGGTAAGCCGCACATTGCCCTGGTCGGTGAATTTGACGCCGTTGCCGAGCAGGTTGAGCACGACCTGACGCACGCGCCCGGCATCGGCCTTGATGAACCGGGGTACATCGGCCTCGATCGCGAGCTCCAGGCGCACAGCTTTCGCGTTCGCACGAGGCGTCACGATATCAACCGCGTACGACAGCAGCGCATGCACGTCGAAGGGAATGTCCTCGAGCTCGACCGCATCGGCCTCAAGCTTCGAAAAATCCAGCACGTCGTTGATGATGTGCAGCAACCCTTCGCCCGACTCGCGGATTGTCTTGACGTAGCGTCGCTGATCGTCGGTCAAGCTGGTGTCGAGCAGCACGCCCGACATTCCCAAAACGCCGTTCATCGGTGTCCGGATTTCATGGCTCATCATCGCCAAGAACTCCGACTTCGCCCGATTGGCGGATTCCGCCGCATCGCGCGCCCGCGTCAGCGTCTGGCGCACGACATGCTGCCGGTAGATCGCAACCGTGCCCGCAATGATCGTGAACAGAAAAACCGGAATCTGTTCGACCAAGTTTTCGAGCGAGGAAAATGTTCCGCCGTTCAAGAAGTAAGCGGTGACCGCGGCAATGACGCCGCCGGATAGCAACGCGATCAGCCCGCCGAACTCGACAACGAACGCCAGCAGCGCAAAGCCAAGCAGCCAGGTGACGAGCCAAACAGGCGACCCGCCGTTCTTGAGCAGCATGAATGTAAAAAAGAACGGCAGACAGTAAGCAACCGTTGCGAACCACAGCGCCGGCCCGAATGTATCGCGATAGCGCCGCGGCCACAGCATGATCGAACATGTCAGTCCGCAAAGCAGACTGCCGATCAAACGCAGCTCCAAACTCTCATAGGCCTGCGGAAACAGAAACTTCCAGATGACGTAGTAGAGCGGCATACCGCACACGCCGAACGCGGCTACGGCAAAGATGATGGGCTCGACCGATCTGTAGGAACGCTCAAGCGACACGCGCTCCGCCTGGAACCAACGGCCGAGCGGCGTCGCAGCCTTGGCGGCATCGCCGACAGGCGTCGAACTGTCGTATTCAGCTCGAGACGTCTTCTGGTTAGGCATCGCGGTTCCCAGGCCCTTAGGCCAAACACTAGGGGTTCCGCGCTTAAAACCGGGCTAACCGGCCGCTACAAATACTGCATTAAGCGAACGCTAATGAACGAGTCGTTCCGATACTGCCTGAGCACCGAATCCGCGTCGTCCGCCCGCAAGACCAGGGCGCCTTCGACCTCCAAGCGTAAGGATTCGTAAATCCTGGTCGATGCCTCGATCGTTGCGTAAACGGAGCCTTTCTCCATATCCACAAGCGCGCCAAACAACGCCGAACTGTCGCCGTCGTCATTGAAAGCAAACCGCGCACCGACAAAGAAGTCGTTGTCGTAGATCGTGGGCGGGGCCGAAGACGGCCGATCGTCCCAATCGAACTCGAGGATCAAGCCCAAATCCCACTGCGTACCCGCGACCTGCGAAAGCGTATGCTCGAGCCCCAGCACAACGGCTGAAAACCGCCGCGCATCCGTCCCGCGATGACCGTCACGCGTAATGGCTTCAAGTTTCAGCAGCGTCGAGTCCAGCGTCGCCTGAACATCCAACCCTGCCTGATCGATCACGTCGTAGACCGGCACAAGGGCAGTGCCGTCGAACACGAACCGAGGTTCGCGGCTGGTGCCGCTGAAATAGGAAAGGCCGACATCGATGTCGTCGATCCGCCCCTTCAAGCGGCCGGCAACATCCACCCTGCCCGTCCGTTCGCTGGATTCGTACTGAGCCCGGTCTTCGTCGATCGCGAGCGCAGGACGCAAGCGGCCCTCGGGGCCTGGGAATGTACGCGGCCGAAACGCAGGTAAAACTAAGGCTGTAGCTTCGAAATCCGCCACATGCCCGCGCAGCATAACCATCGGTTGGCCGAGCTTTTCGTCTTCGTCGATTGCCTCGACCAAATCTGCTTGATTGACGATGTCGACGAGGTTGCGTGACTCCGTCACGCCCCAATAGACCTTGCTGATACCAAGCCGGACATCGAGGTGGTCGGAGTAAACGTTGACCGCGGCCTCGCGCAGATCGCCGTGCGTACGCTCGTCATCCGTACCGTCGAGCCGCAAAAACGGCGAGACGTCGATCACGACATCATTGTTGGCAGACGCCCAAGAGACTTTGGCGCTCGCCATCACCGATCCTTGAAACCGATCGCGGTCCTGTTCCGCGTAGCTCGGCCGCATCGTGAAGGTTCTAAGTTCGACCCCTACGCTACCGCGCATAGTCAGCGAGCCCGCATCGCCGGCATAGGCCGCAGGAATGCCCACCGCCGCCGTCAGAAGCAGGAGAAATTTGGTGTTTCTTTCTCTTCCCTGCCCCAACACGTAAATGAGTTCTTACCTGAGCCGCTCCATCGCTTGCTCAGTAAAGTCGGTCTCGGTTAATCCGGTCCTAAGTTTCAGCGCACTCACCTCGAGTTTCGTCGAACGACCGGTTTGATGATTGATCATCAGCAGCTGGTGCGGCCGCCAATAACGCCCGTCGTGCAGCTGATAGGCCGACAACGTCAACGTTTTCAGCAGCCGGTCTTCTTGATTGTAAAACTCGATCTTGCGGAACTGATAGTCCGTCGTGTCGATCCACGAGATCTGACGCTTGTAGCCCGAATTTTCGTACAACGGCCGGCGCTGAACGACATGGCATTGGCGAGCCGCGTCCGGCGCCGGACATGTTTCGTCGCGAAGCCACAGATAGTCGTATTTGCCCAGTTCCTGAGCCGTCAGATCTTCATACGCAAATTCGCTGCCCAAGAACGGACCGGACTTGTTGGCCGAAGCGATCCGCTTCACGCGCGAAATCGCCGGGATGTAGATCCATTGATCGTCAGGTGTCAGGATTTTCGTGTGCGTCAGCAACACCGTGCCGTGCACGTCCTTCGGCGTCTCGAAAAAAATCATCGACTTGTCGCCAAGCTGGTCGCTCGTAACTTCAAGCACATTCATGCGCAGCGTACGCCGGCTTACTTCCACGCCGTCGCTCATCAAGACCATCGTCATCTCGGAGCGCGTATCGCCAAACCCGGTGTCGCGCCGAATGGATTCCGCTGTGACCTCCCGGCCCTTTGCCTTCGGATCGGCGGACAATTGCGGTGCGGCATCTGCAGACAGCACCGACGCCGCCACAAGCAGCGCCGAGACGCTCCAAAGCCTTTGCTTGAACATGAACGTTCTCCTCAATTTCCGGCGGCCGGCAGCGGTCCGCCGCGTCCCGTCCACACGACAGCTTTCGATTTTGGGTCGCCCACAGCCGCGTGATCAGGCACCAGCAAATCTCGCGGCCAAGGCCTGATAGGCTTGCGCCGCGCAATTTCCGCACATGCGCGAATGACCCGGTCAAGCTCGCCTTCGCTCAACCGCGCGTTCACCGATAGGCGGATGATGCCCTGGTTCTTGGGCGTAGCAGGCGAACAGAACACGGCGCCAAAGACACCGCGAACTTCGAGTTCGTCGCGTAACGCACGCGTTTGCGCATCCGTGCCCGACTGCAGCGCTACAATCTGCGTGTCGCTTTGGTTGACGGCGTAACCCAAGCCCTGCAGCCCACGGCGTAGATAGGCGGTGTTGTGCCAGAGCTGCGTGCGCCGCCACGACTCGTCTTTGATCACCTTCAACGTCGCCGACAACCCGGCGACTTCGTGGAGCAGGACGGCCGAAGAGAAGATCGCGGGCCTTGCCTCATACGGGAAATAGTTCATCACCCGCGTCGGCCCGGCCACCATACCCGCCCGTGTCGCGAACGCCTTCGACAAGCTCAACGTCCGATAATGCACACGCTCGGCAAGCCCCAGCGCATGGACCAAACCTTGGCCTTGTCCGCCATCGACGCCGACTGCATGCGATTCGTCGACAACGAGAATGCATCCCTCGCGCTCCGCCGCGACGACGATCGCCTCGAGCGGACAGACAGTGCCGAATGCCGAGTAGACGGAATCGACCAGAATAAGCCCCGGCCCATAGCGCTTGATCATTTTCTCAAGGTGCGCCGGGTCGTTGTGGCGGAACGGGTGAACTTTCGCCCGCGCCATTCGCGCGCCGTCCCACAACGATGCGTGCGCATACTGATCGAGATAGACCGGCGTGCGTTCATCAACGAGCGCCTGGACCAGGCCCGTATTCGCACTCCAGCCCGATTGACAGAGAACCGTAGCATCGGCGCCCAAAAACGAAGCCATCTCGCGCTCGAACTGGCGCTGCAAGCTCGTTTCGTTCAAGAACACGGCCGACATGAAGACACCTTCCGTGTGCGTCTTCAGCATGTCGGCTTGCGCTTTCACGATTTCCGGATGCCCGCCAAGGCCCAAATAATCGTTGCTCCACAACTGCACGTCGCCAGCGCCCGGCGGACGGCCGGCGACCAAATGGCCGTCCTCGGTTACCATCCGTTCGAAATAAGCGTCGACGCGTTGCCGGAGCGGTTCGTTCTCCGTCACGCCCGAAATGCGGCGCACCGGATGCCACGCGAACATTTTGTACTGACGGTCACAGATCAAAAGCAGCGGCGCCAAGATCAAGAAGTCCGACAACAGCGCAAAGCCGAACGTAATGACGGTGAGCATTCCAAGCGTCGCATTCACGCCGAACGACGAGAAGCTGAGCACCGTGAAGCCGAAGCACATCACCGTCATCGTGAAGATCATCGCCTTACCGGTAGACGTAAACGCGTATTCGACCGCTTGATCGGGCGTCATGCCCAAAATGCGGCGTGCCCGGGCGTATTTCGACAAATAGTGGATGGTATCGTCCACCACGATGCCGAACGTCATCGCGGCGACGATCG
>JANLXP010000480.1:0-1439 GCA_031365165.1 Alphaproteobacteria bacterium | reverse complement strand
AGCTCTCTAGCCGTCAGGCGTTCGTGTGGATCAAGCGCGATGTGCCGCCGCGCCAACAGGAAGCGGTGCGGCAGCTTGGTATTCCGGGATTGCATTTCCGCTCGGAGCCTCGGCGCGTCTATCCGAATGGACGGACGGCAGCGCACGCGCTTGGTTATGTGAACGTCGACAATCATGGGCTTGCGGGCGTCGAGCGCGGTGCCGAAGACCTGATCCTGGAAAAGCGCAATCGCGGCAGTGTGGTGGAGCTTTCGCTCGACCTTCGTGTGCAGCATGCGCTGGCCGACGAGCTTGCGGCTGCGATGGCAACGTTCCGCGCGAAGGCCGCGGCCGGCATTGTGATGAATGTCGACAACGGCGAGATCCTCGCATTGTCGTCGTTGCCCGATTTCGATCCGAACGAGCCCGGTCAGGCGACGAAGGACGGCTTGTTCAATCGTGTGACGTTGGGCGTGTACGAGATGGGCTCGACGTTCAAGACGTTCACGACGGCGATGGCGCTCGATTCGGCGAAGGTGACCCTGGTATCGCAATTCGATGCGACGAACCCGATTATCTCCGGGCGCTTTACGATCTCGGATTTTCATCCCGAGAACCGATTCCTTACCGTGCCCGAGATTTTCGTTCATTCGTCGAACATCGGCACAGCAAAGATGGCGCTGGTCGTCGGAACACCGATGCAGCGCGCTTACCTCGCGAAGATGGGTTTGCTGACGCCGATCGCCAGCGAGATCAAAGAGACCGGCACGCCGATCATACCTGCGCGGTGGGGTGACCTCGAGACGATGACGGTGGCGTACGGCCACGGTATTGCGGTGACGCCGTTGCATATCGCGGCCGCAAGCGCGGCCCTCGTCAACGGCGGACGCCTCGTGAGGCCTACGCTGCTTAAGCGCGATCCGTCCGAGGTCGTTCCGTTCACACGGGTTGTCAGCGAGGGCACGAGCGCGCAGATGCGCGAGCTTTTGCGCATGGTTGTGACGCAGGGGACAGGCTCCTTGGCCGACGTGCCGGGTTATCCCGTCGCCGGAAAGACCGGAACAGCGGAGAAGGCGGGTACGGGCGGTTATGAGCACACGGCTCTCTTGAACTCGTTCATGGGCGTCTTTCCGGCGAAGAATCCGCGTTACCTGGTGCTTGTTTTGCTTGATGAGCCCCAGCCGACCGACGCGACGAAGGGCTTTGCTACGGCAGGGTGGACGGCGGCACCAACGGCGGGCAAAGTGATCGCGCGCATTGCGCCGATGCTGAACGTGCCTGTGACCCCGGCCGATCCGAAACAAGGCATTCCCACCACTGTGGCATCGTATGAGGACTTCCATTGAGCCCATGCGACTTAGCGCCCTTGTTCCGAACATCTCAGGCGCCGATCCAGAGATCCTTGGCGTAACCGCCGATAGCCGCGCGGTGAAGGCGGGCTATCTGTTTGCAGCCTTGCC
>JANLXP010000854.1:0-1989 GCA_031365165.1 Alphaproteobacteria bacterium | reverse complement strand
GTTGACGAAGCCGAAGCGGGCGGCGTTGGCGACAAGCCAGCGGTATGTGGGGGTCTTCGATTGGAAGAGGCGGTTCTCGTCGTCCGAGCTGACGGGGGAGAACCCCGGTGCGGCGCCGACGTAGAGGTCGATGGCAGTGCCGGTTCGGTGGGCAGAGCAGCGGGCCTTGGCGATGCCATTGCACTTGCCGCCGGCGCAGCGTTCGGCGTCGTATTCTGGTGAGCGGTAGGCGGAGACGATCGTCAGCATCTGTTTGTCGCGCGCGATGCGGCGATCTTCGGTGCGAGCGGCAGCGATCATGCGGCGGAGCGCTTTGAGTGCGTCTTCGTCCAGCTCGGTTTGCTTTCCTTGCCAGCCTTCGACGATCTTTGCGTCCGCGAGATCGCGATCGGCCGCAGGCGCCGGGCAGCTTCCTTCTGCGAACGCGGCGATGAAGGGGCGGGCACCCTGCCAGGTTTGTTTCATCGCAACGAGCGTTGCGTCGTCCACCGCGCCGGTTGGACGAACGTGATTATGCGACTGCCACTTTGCGAGTTGGCCTGCGAAGCGGTTCGTGTCGGGGGCGCAGGCAGTACCGATCGTGCGGCCCACTTGCGCCGCGTAAATGCGCCAGCCGATCTCGGGGCGGCCGAAGGGCTTAAGCTCCGCGGTCTCGAGCGTCGTCGCGTTGCTTGTGGCACTTGCTTCGTAACGCGGGCCGTAGTCGCAGCTTGGGTAGAGCAGGGCGATGCGATCGGGTGTCGCTTCGCCTGCACCGAACCAGGTGACGATGAGGCTTGCACTTACGAACGTGGCGAAGAACGTTTCCATCGAACTCTCACACCGATGATGTGCTGCGTCTAACCGATGTCGCATGCATCGTGGTGTGAAGAATTCGCAATGTCTGCTGGCTTTGCCACCTGCGCTTGTGGGCAGGTGACACGAAGCGTAGCGCTCGCAAACTCGTTGTGGACTGAGGCTGAGGTCAGCAACGCGTGTGCGGTGGAGGTCGTCTACCGCGCGCAGGCGTTGGTGTGGCGGCGTTAGCCCTTCGGCTTGGACCGTTTGGCGGCCTTCTTCGTCCGCGGTGGCGTGGCTTCGGCGGCGCGCGCGGGCGGTGCTATCGATGCCGCTTTTTCGCCGACGTGTTTGACCGGGGTGTTGAACCCGCAGATGTCCAGGTTCTTGGCGACCCGCTTGTAGAAGTCCGGCGCGGGGTTGCGTCGTTGGGCTTTGAAGTCGGCGAACTCCTTTGACTTGGTGTCCATCACTTCGATGCGCGGGCGGTCTGACGCGGACATGTCGGCGGCCATACGGACGCGGACAATCGGATCGCGGTCGTCTTCGTCCTTGATGGCGCCGCTGTCGACCTTCGGATCGCCACGCTGCAGCTTTTGCACATACTGCATGCCTTCAAGCACGCGTCCGAAGGCGGTCAGGTTGCGATCGAGGCGGCGTGGGGCGTGGCCGATCGGGATATAGAATTCCGTGCTGCCGGTATTGGGATCCGAGTCACGCGCCATCGCGACGGTGCCGGGGCAATGCAGGATCCACATGCGCCCGTCGTCCCAATCGCGACCGATGGGGAAACCGTCAATGTGGCCCACCTCTTTGGCGAACAGGTCAGGCGAACCCAGGGGCGTGAACGGGGTTTTGCCCGTGATCTTTTGGTCGAACTCGGCTGTCAGCGGCGGCCATTCCGGCGTCTTCTTGTCATCGCCTTCGCCGATGCCGCCTTGGGCGACGAAGCCGTCGATGACGCGGTAGAAGCTTTTGTCGTCGTAGAACTTCGCGCGGACGAGTGCGCGGAAGCGCTCCGCGTGTTTGGGCGCAAGGTCGGGCGACAGTTCGATCAGCACGCGGCCGTATTTGATGTCCATGACGACCAGATTTTCCGGGTCGACCTCGCGCCACTCGTCGGCGCGCGCGACTGTCGTCATGATTCCGGCAGCGAACGCCGCCAACAAAACAAACTTATGCATCGTGTCCCCCATGAGGCGCGAATATAGC
>JANLXP010000843.1:0-2519 GCA_031365165.1 Alphaproteobacteria bacterium | reverse complement strand
AGACGACCGCGATGCGCGGTGCGTCGGCGGGCATGATCATGTCGAGGCGATAGCCGCGCCGCTCGTAGTCAGCGATCGCGCTATCGAGGTCGGCCATCAGAAGCGCGGGCTCCGCCGCTCGACCATGCCTTTTTCGGTCGCCATTTTGTGCGTCAGCGTTTGGTCCTCATGCGTCAGGCGCCAAGAAATGAGCTTCTGCGCGTAGGCGAGCGCCACTTTGCCGTAGTCGCTCGCGGTCGCCAGGTTCGTGAACTCGTTCGGGTCGCGCTGCAGATCGAACAAAAGCGGGGCCATGTTCGCAAAGTGGACATATTTGAAACGTTCGTCGCGGATCACCGTCAAATTGCACTGATGCAGCGTGAGGCCCAAAGCTTGCTCGGCGCCGTCGAAGCTCGCGTTGCGGAAGTCGTATTCCCAATGCGCTTCCTTGCGCCAGTTGGGTGCGCTGGCTTGTTCGATCAGCGGCAGCAGCGAGCGGCCGTCGCATTGCACCGGCACTTCAGCACGGACGGCGTCGAGTAAGGTCGGCATGATGTCGACGTGTTCGGTGAACGCGTGCACGGACTGGCCGCGCGTTCGATCGGCGGTCGCGCGCGGGTCGCGGATGATCAACGGCACGGCGTACGAGCCGTCGAAGTAGCCCATCTTTCCAAGCAACCAGTGAGCGCCGAGTTCTTCGCCGTGGTCGCTGGTGAAGACGATCAGCGTATCGTTCCACAAGCCCTCGGCCTTCAGGTGCGCAAACAGGCGGCCAAGATTGTCGTCGACCTCGCTCATCATGGCGAAGTAGACGGCGCTCATCCGGTTCAGTTTGCGAACGTCGTCCGGTGCTTGATAGAGCGGCAGACTTAATTGGTAGGCGAGCCACGGGTGTTGTCCGACCTCTTCCTCCAGCGTCGCGCGGCGGTTGGGCGGTGGCATCGCTTCGGGATCGTAAAGCCGGTTCCACGGTTCGGACGCGATCCACGGCGGGTGCGGCCGCAGCAGTGAGAGATGCAGCATCCAAGGTGCGTCACGATGTTCGCTGACGTAGTCGATCGCCTGATCGACATGCCAGGTCGTGTCGTTGTGTTCGGCTTTGACGATCCAGGGCTTCGGATGAGATGCGCCGTCTTCGTAGTCCGGTCCGCTCTCGCGCAGCCAAATGACGAAGCGTTCTTCGTGCGGCAGTTCATAACCGCGCGCGCGCAGGAACTTCGCCCAAGGGCCGGGAAAGTCCATGCTGGTCGCCGCAAAGTCGGTCAGACCCGGCAGGATGCCTTCATAGGTGCTGAGGCGCGGATCGCCGGCTGCGAGATCGCGCGGGTCGGCCGTTTGATCGGTGTAGCCGATCAGCGCTGGGTCATAGCCGAACTTGCGTGCTTCAAGCGCCCAGTTGGTGTGCCGCCGATCCAGGGGCGTGCCGTTCATCGTCACGCGATGATTGTGCGGGTAGAGCCCGGTGTGCAGCGTCGCGCGCGATGGCGAGCACGGTGCCGCGTTGGCAAAGTGGCGGGCGAACAGCGTGCCTTCGCGGGCGAGCGCGTCGAGGTTCGGGGTTTTCACCACGGGGTGGTTCAGCGCGGACAAACAGTCGCCGCGCCATTGATCGGCAGTGATGAAGAGGATGTTTCGCGGCTTCATTGCGCCGCGAGCTTAGCTCGCGGGCGTGTGCCTTTCACCTCGTCAAACACCTCAAACTCGTGCGCGATGCAGCCGTCCATCAGGCGGCGCCAGACGGGCTCGGCGATCGCGAACGGGAAGTCTTCCCGCCGGCAGCTGGCTTCGACCTTGGCCAGCACGTCGTTGATGCGGGCTTCGTCGCGGACCGTTGCGCGGTCCTGTTTGATGTGGCCCGCGCGCTCGATATAGGTCAGCCGCTCCGCGAGCAAGCGGACCAGGGCGCGGTCGAGGCGGTCAATCTCGCGGCGAACGTCGGTCATGGCGGTGCAGTCGGCGGCGGCCACGCCTTGCAGGTCAGGCCAGGGGGCTGGCATGTGTGTGTTCCTCTTCAGGTCTTTCGCCGACGTCTGGGATATGGCAGTGGCGGGTCGCCTACGCCAGGCGTCATCCGGACGCGCAAATGTGTGGCGCTGTTGATTGAATTTCTGGTGGCGCCATCTTATTTCTACATGTAAGTTTGCATTAATTTTCTAATACCGAAAATGGTCGTGAAATGACAACAATCGTCGCCCACCCAGGCGGTCAGCACAAAACGGATGTCGTGATCATAGGAGCGGGGCCGATTGGGCTCTTTGCTGTGTTCGAACTCGGGTTGCTCGACCTGAAGGCGCATCTGATCGACATCCTTGATCGGCCTGGCGGGCAGTGCACGGAACTCTATCCGGAGAAGCCCATCTACGACATTCCGGGCTTGGTCGAGGTGACAGTAAGGTTAAGTCCTTTTTTTTTGCGTATTTTTTTGTATTGTTCGCCAAAATTCATTGTTTTCATAGCAGTGGGGGAAAAACGGGCGTAAAATGCCTGAAAAACGGGCGCAAAATAAGCATTTTTAATTAAAAAGCGTTATAATTTTGCAC
>JANLXP010000840.1:0-2063 GCA_031365165.1 Alphaproteobacteria bacterium | reverse complement strand
GATGCGTTCGGCGTCGCGTTTGAGAAGGTGTGGGAATTCGAAAGCTGACTTAAGAACCCCGGTCGGTGCGGTTCTTGGAATACGGTCAGCAAGCCGCGCGTCACGGCCCCGGGGAAGATGCTTTCGTGCGTTTCGCCCGGGAACACGTTGAACGTCACCTCAAGCCCCGCGTTGCGCTGCTCTTTCAACGTCTTTGTGAAATACGTCAGTTGCTGCACCATCGGCGCGCCGGTCGCGGTCTGCGTTTCCAACGAGCCGATCCCGAAGAACGTCCGCGCGCGGATCGCTTGGCGCGCAGCCAACTGATTTTCCACCTTCAGGATCGCCGCATTGTCGAACCAAAGCGAGGGGCTGATGATGACATACCGGCCGAACATCTCAGGCTGCGTCAGCAAAACATAGGTGCCGAACAAGCCGCCGTACGAGTGGCCAATGAACGTGCGGTCGTTGGACGCCGGAAAGTTCGCGGCGACGAAGGGGATAACCTCGTCCGCGATGAACGAACGGAAAGCGTCGGCGCCGCCTTGCCCATTATGGCCGTCTTTATCGTTGGATGAGTAGCCCACGAGCGAAGCGCCCGGCGTGTAATCGCGCTTGCGGTTGGCGTAGTAGACTTCCAAGTCGTCGGCCGCACCTGGATAGGCGATGGCGACAAGGATCATCTCGGGAAGCTTCCCGCGCTCGACAAAGTGCTGAACCACGTTGCGAGTCAGCGCGAAGGAATAATCCGCATCCAGCATGTAGACGACGGGATAAGTCTTGCCCGATGTCGCGTAGTCGGCAGGCGTCGCGATGAACAACCGGTACATCGCGTGGTTGGCCGACGATTGAATTTCGCGTACCTGCGTGTTGGGCACCTTGTAGCTCTCGGGTGAAGGCGCGCTTGATCCGGCGTTCGCGTCGATCGCGCCGCCGATGACAAGGCTAAAGAGCAAACAACCCAACGCGACAGCGCGCATGACCCACCAAGACCATCGGGCCAGCTCAAAACGGCCGGCTCCATGCGCAATAACGCGCGACGAGCCCTGGTGTTCCCGAAGCGACTACGAAAGTGAGCGGATTCCGGCGAATCCGCGCCGCGCGTAGTTACTTTCCTAACTCGTGCAACCGCGCCTCTAGGATGCAATCCGCGTAGGCCGCACCCAGAAGGTCGCGCCGCACGCTCGCCTTGTCGCCCGGCTGGCGGCTGCGCATCGCTTCTTTATGCGCCGGCCCCGCGGTGTCGAGCCAACCGCGCGCTTCGACCGGACACGCGTTCCACGTTGCGAGCATGTCGATCGCGCGCGTCTTCGCGAAGGCGCGCCCATCGGCAGCAGCGCCGTTGCTCAACACCGCGTCGCGCGTCAGCTCTGCTTGCTCAAGTTGGCAAAATTTCTCCAACCGCTCGACATGCGGCGTAACATCCGTGCGCTCGGCTTCGCTAAGGTCCGGTGGCACCCCTTTGCCGTCATTGCCGACGTAGAATTTGCTGCGCACGGCGCAAGAACCCGCATCCGACGCCACCTTTGCGCAAGCCGCCGCATCGAACGCATCGCGCGTCAGCGCACACAAAATCGTCTCGCCGTCCGCGCCGTAAACTGCGCGCACGCGCTCCTTGAAGTAAGCCCACTTGTCGCGCGTATCGTCGATGGCCGCGGCAACCGCATTGCGGAAATTGTTGTTGACCGCCCCACGGACCGTCATGCCGGTCCCGGCGCCGCCGCCGCGGCCGATCGGCCCATAGTCTTTGCCAAGGCTGCGGCGCGAGACCCGCTCGAACCCGAGCTCCGGTACCCACGATCCGTAGTCGCAGGCGTCGAGCATCGTACTCTCGCCGGAGCAACCGCTGATCAGGCCTTCCGGAAACGGCCCTTGCTTGCGCGGATCGATCCATGGTGCGCGGCCTGTCTTGCCCAACCCCGGCGGATTGTTCGCCGTCACCGGCCCAGCCGCAGGTTGGTCCACCCAGTTCGTGTGAGCATAAAAATCCTGCGCCGTATGAAATGCGCGGCCCAGATGCATCAGCACCATGCACTTGGCGCTGCCCGTCTCGAACCGGAAATCGCAGTTGAGCGCGGTCGTCT
>JANLXP010000836.1:0-4844 GCA_031365165.1 Alphaproteobacteria bacterium | reverse complement strand
CGGACAACAAACGGGTCAACGGCCGCGATCGGTAAGCACGGCGGGGAGTTTCAGTGGCCGTGATTTTGATCGTTGAAGACGATGGACTCACCCGCATGCTGGCGGAGATGATGATACAGGACTGGGGCTATGAAACCCTATCGGCCAGCGATGTCGACGAGGCGCTGACGCATCTGCGGTCTCGCGAAAAAATCGACGCCCTGTTTACAGACATCTATCTCAAGGCGGCGGTGCTAGGTGGGTGCGAGCTCGCACAACACGCGGTCAGGCTGCGGCCGGAACTACGCGTGCTCTATACGACGGGAAACTTTGTCGACGACGAGATGAAGGACCTGTTTGTCGAGGGCACGGAATGTCTTCGCAAGCCCTATACGCAAGATCAGCTCAAAGATTCCGTCGCGCACATGATCGCGGCTTAGTTCGAATCGCATTTTCCAGAGAAAGGGCGCGCATGCCCGAGACTGAAATGGCCCCAAAAAAGGCTGCCTCCGATATTGCCGCAAGCGATATCGTCGAGACCGTGCCGAGCGCGCTTATCGTCCTCGACAGAAATCTGAACATCACCTCGGCAAATCGTGCGTTTTATCAAACGTTTCGTACCAGCGCCGATGAGACCGAGGGGTGTCACATCTACGCGCTCGGAAACCGGCAGTGGGATATCCCGGCTCTGCGCACCCTGCTTGAAAGCGTCATCCCGCATCGTGCGTCCGTGGAAGGGTTTGAGGTCGAGCATGTTTTCCCGACCATTGGCCGGCGCACGATGCTGGTCAACGCTCGGAAAATTTTTCGCCCGGGCGACCACGATGGTTCCATCCTGCTTGCCATCGAGGACGTCAGCGAGGAACGCGCTGCGCGTGCCGAGAGCAAGCGCAACTGGCAACTCACGAAAAGCATCGTCGATACGATCCGCGATCCGTTGGTTGTTCTCGAGCACGACATGACGATCGTGACAGCAAGCAAAGCGTTCTTGACGATGTTCGGGATTACAGAGGCGGAGACGCGCGGGCGGCGCGTTTCCGAACTCGGTCAGCATCAATGGGACGTGCCGGCGTTTCGCCATTTGATGGAGAAGGTGCTGCCCGAAGACAAGCCGATCGAAAGTTTCGAGATCGAGGACGACTTCCCCGGTCTCGGCCGGCGCGTCTTCAATCTGAATGCGCGGAAAATTTTTCAACCGGGCAATCATACGCACCGCGTGCTTCTGGTCTTCGAGGATATTACCCATCGCAAGCAACGCGAGCGGGATGCCCTGATGCTGACGAACGAAGTCTCACACCGAATTAAGAACAACCTGCAGATCATCGTCGGTTTGATCGCCTACGAAGCGCGATGGACGGCCGCACCTTGCGTTCAGGGCTACACCGCGATGCAAGCACGCATCGCGGCCATTGCTCAACTTTACGACCTGATATCGCAATCCAGCCGCGGCGGCACGATAGCCGTTGATGCCTATCTGAAAGAGATCGCCAAGACCATGTCGGCGAGCCTGCTTGGCAAGGCGTCGGATATCAAAATCGACGTCGAGGCCGAAGCGCTGGATATCGACCCCGATCGCGCCGTGCCTTTCGGGCTTCTGGTCAACGAGTTGGCCACGAACGCCATCAAGCACGCTTTTCCCAATGGGGTGGGCCGTGTCGTTCTGCGCGTTGCCCGCGTCGATGACCTGATCGAACTGACCGTCGCCGATGACGGCGTGGGTATACAGGCGAACGACGCTGCGAAATCTCTTGAGACGCGCGGCACAGACTATTTGGCGATCTTTGTGCGCCAGCTTAGCGGGGCGATCGTTCCGTCGGAGCAGAAGGGGCCAGGCACCACCGTCAAGGTACGACTCCCGTTGATCGTGGTGCTGCCCGGCGGCGTCGACCGTGCTGCGGCGTAGGCTCGGCGGTTACTCGTTCTTCGACAATGTTGGTTTTACCGGTGCCTTCCTCGGCGACACGGTCATGCGCACCACGTCACCGATATCGGTGCGAGCTTTTTTGAGAAGTGCTTCGTCGACCAGGATGAAGTTGCGGCCCCAACGGTTGCCGATCCAACCTTTGAAGCCCGTCCGGTTTATTTTGCCGCTTACGAGATAGCCCTTCTTCCACGGCGCCGGGACGGCTGCAGGTTCGGCATGCCATATCTTTGCAGGGTCGAAGGGCACGATGACGGCAGCACCTTTGTGGCCGTCGAGAATTTGCGCGTGGAAGCTTTGTTCGCCGACCGCGGCGGCCTTCTTCACTGCGGGCCGTGGCGATTTCGCCGCGCTCACGGGCGCGCGTGCCGCGGTTCATAGATGCCGAGCGTGCCGCCGCCTGGCAGGCGCATCCGCGTCGAACGTCCCCAACCTTGGGTGCTGACCGGCTCGCAAGCCACGCCTTTAGCTTGGAGCCGCTTCATCTCGGCGTCGATGTCGCCGCACATGAAGTACAATTCGTGCTTGTCGTTTTCGTCCGACGGATGAACGGCGGCCTCTGACGGCGGCAGTTTGAAAATCAGCCATCCGTGGCCGACGTCGACGTGAGCCAACCCGAGGATGTCCTTCAGAAATGCGCGATCTTTATCCGCGTCGACGGAGTAAACGATGATGTGGGCACCGGTGATCAAATGAGAGTCTCCTTCTCTTCCGCCCACTCAAACCCAACCGCCTTGGGCTTGCCAAGTGTGTGAGTTTGAACTCACATAAGGGAATGCGCAGCGGTCCAAATGCCCATGCCATCCTCGACGCTTTGGGCGATCCCATCCGCCGGGTCATCTACCAGCGCTTGCGCCGAAAACCGAGCAACGTCATGCATTTGGCCAAGGGATTGCCGGTGACGCGATCGGCCGTGTCGCGGCACCTGCAAGTCCTAAAGGGCGCGGGCCTTGTGGAGGCAGTCGCGCGCGGGCCCAGCCAAATTTACAGCGTGTGTCCGAAAGGCCTTCATCCGCTGATCTCGTGGATCGAGAAGCCGGGAGTGGGCGCGGTTAGCAATACCTGACACGCGATGTCAGATATCGTCTTCTAAGGTCAGTCGAACCTCAGGAGATACGACATGACCACCACCGACCATGCACACGGCTTGCACGACTTCGACTTTCTGGCCGGGACGTGGCGTGTCGAGCATCGACGTCTGAAGGTGCGGCTTGCCGGCAGCACAGAGTGGATCGCGTTTTCGGGAACAACGAAAGCGCAACTCGTGATGGAGGGCGCCGCGAACATCGACGCCAACTTTCTGGACTTGCCAGGCGGCGCCTATCGCGCGGTGACGTTGCGCGCGTTCGATGCGGCCACTTCGCTGTGGTCGATCTGGTGGCTGGACGGGCGTACGCCGCATGCGCCGCTGGACCCGCCGATGCGCGGACGCTTCGACGACGGCGTTGGATTTTTCTTGGCGGACGACACCTTGAACGGCATGCCGATCCGCGTGCGTTTCATCTGGTCGCGCATCACAGCTACATCGGCGCGCTGGGAACAGGCGTTCTCGCCCGACGCCGGTCGGACGTGGGAGACGAACTGGATCATGGACTTTGCGCGCACCGAATGACCGCATTCGCGGCAATAGGTGACGGCGCGTCTCTTAACAAACTGTGGTCGCGTTTCATCACTGATTAAGTATGTGCGGCGATGAATGGTGGGAGGCGGCGGCGGCTCATACCTTCGCTATCCAAGCGAATCACGGGATCGCCATGAACAGACTCACATCGACATTGCTTGCCGGGACCGTGCTTGCGAGCGCGTCGTTCACCGCGTCCGCCAGCAGCTGGGGTGGATTTTATGCCGGCGCGTTTTTTAGTTTGGGCGAAGGCCAAAATGACTGGCGTGGCGTCATGGGCCCCGAGACGATTTCCCGATCGCTCGAAGGCACCGACGAGGGCGGTGGGATCTTTGGCGGGTACAATTTCGAATTCGGTAATTTCATCGTCGGGATCGAAGGCGAGGCCGGCGCGCATAACGCGACGCGACGCCGTATTTTCGCCGCGACCTTCGACGGCACGGAAGGGTTCGATCTCGAATCGAACATGAACGTGTTGGGTTCGGTTCGCGGCCGTGTCGGCTTCACGTTCCAGGACGCGCTGTTCTATGCGCTGGCCGGTGCGGCGTTCACAGACCTGCAGCAACGCTGGATTGGGCACCATCTGCTCACCTCCGACGTGACTGGCAGCGACGACGCGGGCGTGGGCTTTGTCTTCGGCGGCGGCTTCGACCTTCCGTTGTCGGAGTGCTTGGCGCTTCGCGGCGAGGTTTCCCATTACGATTTTGGGACCGCTTCCGGGCAGCCGGGCGGCGTATACAGCGAAGCCTTCAGCGTCGATCAACAGATCACGCAGATGCGGATCGGCATTTCCTACCAGTTTTAGGCAAGAAATCGGGCCTGAGGGCGATAAGGGAGCGGTGACACCGCTCCCTTTTTGCTATGAGCGGCTGCCATGAGCCATTGGCAACGCTATGCCGCCCGCTGGTCGCAGATCGCGCCACCGTTGCGGCCAACCGAAGACACGGTGCGCCTTGCGCAATCGATCGTCGGTGATCCGCAAGCACGCGTGCTTCTTCTGGGCGTCACGCCGGAGTTGGCGGACGCGTTCGAACACGTTCACGCGGTGGACAAGAGCTCGCAGATGATCGCCACCGTGTGGCCGGGCGATAGCGCCGCGAAGCGTGCTGTGTGCGCCGACTGGCTCGACATGACCGAGCCCGCATCGCACTTCGACGCCGTCGTCGGCGACGGAAGTCTGAACAACATCCTCTATCCGCGCGAGCTCAAAACGCTCTACCAAAACCTTGCGCGGGTTATGAAGCCCGACGGACGCTTCGCGTGCCGTCTGTTCGAACGGCCGGAGCGCGCGATCACGGAGGACGACCTTCGCAAGACGGCGCG
>JANLXP010000471.1:0-1076 GCA_031365165.1 Alphaproteobacteria bacterium | reverse complement strand
CTACGACCTGGGGCCGATGCACCGATCGATCGCGCATCTGCTGGAGCAGCGTGCCGGCGAACACCCGACCCGCAATCTCCTCGCCCAACGCACCCCCCAAGGGCCGTGGCGCTACATCACCTACGGCGAGATGAACCAGCGTGCGAGCGCCATCGCCCAAGCGCTGCTCGACCGCGGCCTCGGCCCCGACACGCCGCTCCTCATCCCCTCCGGCAACTCGATCGAGCACGCTGTGATGATGTTGGGTGCCATGAAAGCGCGCGTGCCGGTCGCACCCGTCTCCGTCGCCTATTCGCTGTTCAGCCAGGATCACGGCAAGCTTCGCCATGTGGCCGCGCTCACGAAGCCGAAAATGATCTTCGTCGACAACGGCCCGCTCTACGAACGCGCGATCAAAGCGCTCGACCTCGCAGGCATCGAGGTCGTGACCGTCGTTCCGGCGCCCGACCTGCCGTCGACTTCGTACGAAAGTTTGCTGCAAACGAACGCAGGGCCGGCTGTGCGCGCGTCGATGGACAAGATCGACCATGAAACCGTTGCGAAATATCTCTTCACGTCCGGCTCCACCGGCATGCCGAAGGGTGTCATCCAAACGCACGGTATGATGTGTGCCGTGATCGCAGGCGGCGAATCCTTGCGCGCGGAGCCGCCAAACCCCGACGAAATTCCCGAAAGCTTGGAGTGGATGCCGTGGAACCACATCTCCGCCGGCAACATCGGCTTTAACGGCAACTTGAACTCGGGCGGCACGGTCTATCTCGACAACGGCAAGCCGATCCCCGGCATGTTCGATGAGACGATGCGCAACCTGCGCGAAATCTCGCCGCTCGTATTCGGCTCCGCGCCGATCGCCTTTGCCATGCTTGCCGACGCGATGGAACGCGACGACGCATTGCGCGACAAGTTCTTCGCCAAGCTCCGCTACATGGGCTATGGCGGCGCGACCCTGTCCGACGACCTCTATGACCGCATGCAAGCGCTGGCGATCAAGTCGACCGGCCACCGCCTCGCGCTGACCACGATGTACGGCGCCACCGAAACCCAAGGCATCACCGTCGTGCATTGGCTGACCGAAC
>JANLXP010000804.1:0-2774 GCA_031365165.1 Alphaproteobacteria bacterium | reverse complement strand
TCAGGATCGATCCAGGCGCGGGCGTCGATCGCCGCAGCGGACGTCGCGACTTCAAGTGCCAAACCTTCGGGGCCCGCGAAATAGATCGAATGGCACATGCCGTGGTCGAGCGGGCCAATGACGTTGATCCCGCGCGAGCGGATGCGATCGCGCATATTCAAGAGGTCGTCAAGTGTGTCGACGTTGAACGCGACGTGCTGCATCGTGCCGGGTGCCGACGGCAGGCCCGCGTTGCCGGCGTGACTGACGCCCAGCTGCGCTTTCGTCTCTCGAATCTTTTCGTTGAAGACGAACGCGACCGACGCCGTGTCGTTCAAGCGCATGAAGCCGTGCCAGGTTCCGGGCACGCCATGCATCCAATAGAGGGCGACGAGTTCCATGCCGAGCACGTCGGAAAAGAACTCGATCTGCGCCTTCATGTTGCCGGTCGAGATTGCGAGGTGATGCAGGCCGTTGGCGCGGGTCATGGCTGAACTCCCGAAGTGTTCGATTGCGCCATTGATAGCACCGGGACCGCGATGCGGCCTAGGCATGCGGACGCGTTCTTCAGCCGCGCCTCACCCCTAGAAATACGACGAAGGCGGCAGCAACGGCTGCGGCAACTGCGGTCGGCCCGCCCCCAAGTAGCACGATGGTGAGGAACACAAACAAGGCTGCCGACACGAGCATCAATGTCAGGCGGAGCGGGCGGCTCCATCTCATTGGCGCGAGCCACGCTAGGGCCACGAGTGCGATGCCCGACGCTATCCACGCGACGAACATGACCATGGCGATGGCGGCGAGATCTTCCATGCGCGCGTCAAGCCGTGCGGAGGTGCCAGCGGTAGTCGAAGTCGGTGACTTGGGCGAAGAAGCGTTCGCATTCGGCGCGCTTGACGGCCGAGAACACTTTCACGAAGTCGGCGCCGAAGTAGTCCTTGATGAAGGCGGAGTCCTCGAACGAGTCGAGCGCGTCGAACCAGTTCAGCATGAGGCCTTCGGTCGTCGTCAGGTAGCCGTTGCCGGTCGTAGCAGGCCCCGGGTCGATCTTTCCCTTGATGCCGTAGTGCATGCCCGCGAGCACGGCTGCCGCCGCGAGATACGGGTTTGCGTCGGCGCCGGAGATGCGATGTTCGACGTGGCGGCTCTTCGGCGGACCTGCCGGAATGCGGAACGAGACCGTGCGGTTGTTGACGCCCCAGGTCGGCGCGACAGGCGCGTAGGTGTTGCGGCGGAACCGGCGGTAGGAGTTCGCGTTCGGCGCGAAGATCGCCATGCAGTCATTGATCGTGCGCGCCATGCCGCCGATCGAATGGCGTAGCAGATCGTTGCCTGCCGGTTCGTCGCTGGCGAAGACGTTGTTGCCCTTCGCGTCGTTCAGGCTCAAGTGAATATGCATGCCGGAGCCCGCCGTTTCGGAGAACGGCTTTGCCATGAAGCAGGCGATCATGCCGTGGTTCTCGGCGACGCCTTTGACAAGGCGCTTGTACTGCGTCGCCTCGTCGACGGCTTGCAGCGCGTCGGCGCGGTGGGTCAGCGTGATTTCCATTTGGCCTGGCGCGTATTCGCTGATCACGCTTTCGGCGGGTAGATTTTGTGCGTCGCACGCGGCGTAGAGGTCGCGCAGGAACGGATCGTAATCGTCGAGCTCTTGGATCGAATAAACTTGGATCTGATCGTTGTAGAGACCGCCCGGCGCCATTGCGGGGATGATCTTGCCGTCCTTCGCGGCCGCTTTGTCGAGCAGATAGAACTCGAGTTCGATCGCGATGACTGGGTGGAGGCCGTCTTTCTTCATGCGGTCGCAGACATCGGAGAGGCGCAGGCGCGGGTCGACGCCGGCGTTCGGGCCGGAGTCGTGGCGGAAGGCGAGGTAGACTTGGCCCGTCTTCTCGAGCCACGGCGTGCGCTTCAAGGTGCCCGGAATCGGGTGCGCGAAGCAGTCGCGGTCGCCGATCTCCCACAGCATTCCGGCTTCCTCGACGTCTTCGCCGAGGACGGTGAGCGCGAACATCGATGATGGAAACGCGCGGCCGCTTTCGTAGACGGATTTCAGCTCGTGTGGGCGCAGGCCCTTGCCGCGCTGGATGCCGACAGGGTCGGTCAGGATGACGTGCACGAGTTCGACATCGGGATGCTTCTTCAAGAACGTGTCGAGTTCGGTCAGCGGGTCTTGTTGTTTTTTCGGGTCAAGCATTGCGCAACTCGTCGATCGTTTCGGCCAAAGCCGCGACAAGGCGGTCGACATCGCCTTCAGTCGTAAGCGGACAGATCAGGATCATATTGTGAAAGGGGGTGATCATTACACCCCGGTTAAGAAGAGCTAGGTGAATGCACCATTCGAGGGTTTCGTGGAAGGCAGCTTCGGCTTCATTGCCCGTTCGCGGCGGTTTTGCGCAAAACTGAAATTCCACGCGGGCGCCAAGTTGTGTGATTACCCAAGGTACGCGTCGATCGCTTATGACCGCGTTAAGGCGATCGCGGAGGTGTTCGGCGAGCGGGATGATGTGCGCGTAAGCGGCGTCGGTCATCACGTGTTCGAGGTTCGCGCGCATGGCATGCATCGCGAATGCGTTCGCGGAGAGCGTCGTGCCCATGCCGGAGTGGCCGTGTCCGCCTGTGCTTGCTTTCGCGCGGGCTTGTTCCATGCGCGCGGCGACGTCGGCAGTGACGCCGAATACTGCACATGGGATTCCGCCCGCCACCGGTTTTCCGAGGACGAAGATGTCGGGCTCAAGGCCGTGCGCGCGCGTGTAGCCGCCGGGCCCGGTCGAGAGCGTGTGGGTTTCGTCGAT
>JANLXP010000765.1:0-13947 GCA_031365165.1 Alphaproteobacteria bacterium | reverse complement strand
GACGGCGCGCAGGCTTTGACCGCACTGCAGGCGACGCCGCCGTCGCTTGCCATCCTCGACATCAAGATGCCGCGGATGGACGGGCACGAGGTGTTGCGGCGCTTACGGCAAGCATCGGATTTGCCGGTGATTTTCTTAACCTCGAAAGACGACGAAGTGGATGAGGCTTTGGGCCTTTCCATGGGCGCGGACGACTACATCAAAAAGCCATTTTCGCAGCGTCTCTTGTTGCAGCGCGTGCGTGCGGTATTGCGCCGGGCGGAAGCGCGCGGAATGCCGGCTGCGCTCGCCGGCGCGAAAGAGGTGATGACGCGGGGCAAGCTCACGCTCGACTCGCAGCGCCACTCTTGCAGCTGGGACAACAAGGATGTGCAGTTGACGGTGACCGAGTTCTTGATCCTGCAAGCGTTGGCGCAGCGTCCGGGCTTCGTGAAGAGCCGCGACAACCTGATGGACGCAGCCTATGACGATCAGGTCTATGTCGACGACCGCACGATCGACAGCCACATCAAGCGGCTGCGCAAGAAGTTCAAAGTTGTCGACGAACAATTCGATTCGATCCAGACGCTCTACGGCGTCGGTTACAAGTACATAGAAGCTTGAGTGCAGCAGATCCGGTAGCGCCAAACGAAGAGAAACAGACGGGACGTCTTTCCGGCTGGTTCGAAAGCCTATTTGTAACGCGATCGCGGCCGACGGGTATGGCTGTCGGGCCCAAGCGCTGGCTGTCGGCGCTGACTGTCCAGGTGTTGGTGTTCAACGTCCTGGCTCTCGCCTTTTTCATCTTCGGCGTCTACTGGGTCCAAGCGGTTCGCGTGAGCCTGGTCGAGGAGCGCGTGAAATCGCTGATGGCGCAGGCCGAAATCGTGTCGGCGGCGCTGGCGCGATACGCGTCGAAGGGCGACGTTCCCGAAGACGAAGATGCTGCGACCGATGTGGACGCCGATAAGGCCGCCGACGTGTTGAAGCTTTTGGTCGGGCCCACCGGTATGCGCGCACGTGTCTTCGCGCGCGACGGCGCGCCGTTGCAGGACACGCGTTTTATTCTGACGCGCAATCAGGTGACCGTCACCTCGCTGCCGCCGCCGGGACAGATCGACGTGCTGAACGAGATCGAGAAGGGCGTGAAGCAGAATATTTACGCGCTTCGCCCGGGCAAGGACTTGCCGCCTGTCGTCAATGACGATCCGCAGCAGCGCGGGCAAAACTACGAAGAAGTGCGTTCGGTCTTGGAAAAAGGGGAGGCCGGCTCGGCCGAGCGGATCAACGCCGAAGGCAATCTGATCGTTTCGGTCGCCGTTCCGATCCGGCGCCTGCAGTTCATCATGGGCGTTTTGATGGTGTCGACGGAGGCTGGCGACATCGACGACGCGCTCAGGCAAGAGTGGCTCCAGTTGCTGCTTGCGGCGTTCATCGCGTTTCTCGTGCTCGCAGCGGCGTCGATCTTCTTGCTCTATCGCATCACCGGGCCGTTGCGCTCTCTCTCGGACGGTGCGGATGCGGTGCGGCGCGGCGAGCGACAGGTCAGCGTCATCCCGAACTATGCAAGGCGCGCAGACGAAATCGGCGACCTTTCGGTGTCTCTGCGTTCGATGACATCGTCGCTCTACGCACGCATGGACGCGATCGAGCAATTCGCCGCCGATGTGGCGCATGAGATCAAGAACCCGCTGACCTCGGTGGCCAGCGCCATCGAAACCTTGCAGCGCACGGCGGATGAAGAGAAGCGCGCCAAGCTCATGGCCGTGGTTCGTCACGATGTGCGTAGGCTCGACATGCTCATTACCGACATTGCCGACGCGTCGCGCCTTGATGCCGAGTTGTCGCGCGAACGGGCGAACGATGTCGGTTTGGCCGGGTTGATCGGTGCGATGGCGCAGATGTTCGACGATCCGGACCAGCCGGAACGGCCGCAGTTCAAACTCGACTTGCCGGTCGATACGTTCGTCGTGCGAGGTCTTGACGGGCCGCTTGCACAGGTCTTCCGCAACGTGATCGAGAACGCCGTATCGTTCAGCCCTAAGCAGGGTGAGATCAAAATCGCGGCCACACCGATCGACGGGCGCGCGGTGATCACGATCGACGATCAAGGACCGGGCATCCCGGAAGAGAATCTCGAAACAATCTTCCGCCGCTTCTACACGGAACGTCCGCCGTCGCACGGGTTCGGCAAGAACTCGGGGTTGGGCCTGTCGATTTCACGCCAGATCGTCGAGGTCCACGGCGGGCGCATCTTCGCGTCGAATATTCGCGACGAGGCGGGCAAGGTGAAGGGTGCGCGGTTCACGATCGAACTGCCGCTCGCGCCGGTGGAATAGGTCTCCATGCTTGTGCACGCGACGACGCTCGACATCGCGGGACTTGGGGTGTTGATCCTTGGGGCCTCGGGCGCCGGCAAGACGGACTTGGCGCTTCGGCTGATTGCCGAGGGTGCTTTGCTGGTCGCAGACGATCAGACCTTGGTCGAGATGCGTGGCAATGAACTCTGGGCGACAGCGCCCGCGAAGATCGTGGGGCTAATCGAGGCGCGCGGGGTTGGCATCCTTCCGGCTGCGGTCAAGCGGGCGACGCGGTTGGCGCTTGCGGTTCAACTGGCCGCCAAGCCGGAACGAATGCCCGCGCGGCGCAGTTGGTCATTGCCGGGGTCCAGTACCCAAATTCCATTGATCGAACTCAGCCCGTTTGAGGCGTCTGCGCCCGCAAAACTGCGGTTCGCACTCAGTTCGCCCGCGGCGTAGCGGGCAATCCCCTTTCCCGGCGTTCTGGCGCGTTGAGGTGGCCCTCGAAGCAGACTATGTAGGTCGCCCCTGAACGCCCGAGGGGCGGCGGCTGGAGTGCATCTAAATCGATGATCGGCGTCCTTCTGGTTACGCACGGCCGCTTGGCCGATGAGCTCAAAGCTGCGACTGAACATGTCGTGGGACAGCAGCAAGCCTTCCAAACCGTCTGCATCGGACCGCAGGACGACATGGAAGCGCGGCGCGAAGAAATTCTCGAAGCGATCAAGACCGTGGACTCGGGTGAGGGCGTCATCTTGTTGACCGACATGTTCGGCGGCACGCCGTCGAACCTTGCGATCTCTGCCATGGGCTCGGGAAAAGTCGAAGTGATCGCCGGCGTGAATTTGCCGATGCTTATCAAGCTTGCGTCGGTGCGCGGGAAAGCGAGTTTGAACGAAGCCGTCGACAAGGCGCAGGAAGCGGGCCGCAAGTACATTCGCGTGGCGTCGAAGGAATTGGCGAGTGGCTGAAGGCGAAGGCACGCACGCGCGTGTCCTTACGATCGTCAATACCAAGGGTCTGCATGCCCGCGCGTCGGCGAAGTTCGTGCAGTGCGCGGCAAAGTTCGACGCGCAGGTGAGCGTCGCCAAAGATGGTAGCGCCGTTTCCGGTACATCGATCATGGGTCTTATGATGCTGGGTGCGGGCATCGGCAGCGAAATCGCCGTCTCGGCTTCGGGCCGTGAGGCGGAAGCCGCTTTGGACGCCTTGGCTGCTTTAGTAGCGTCTAAGTTCGGTGAAGATTCATGAAGTTCGTTTGGGTTGCCGTCGTCGCTTTGCTGATCGCGCTTGCGCCTGTGGCGTTCGCGGACGCGCCGACGGTGCCCGATGTCGCGACGCCACCCATGTGGGTCGTCGAACGCGACGGCAAGAAGCTTTATCTCTTCGGTTCGCTCCATCTGCTGCCGCCGGCCACAAAGTGGTCGTACGAAGCGCTGGATAAGGCGCGCGCCGAGTCGCAGGTGTTCGTCTTTGAGGCGCCACTCGACGAAGGTGGCGGCGCGATGATGCGTTTCGTCGAGAAGTCAGGCCGGCTGCCGTTCGGCAAGACGCTTTCCGACCTCTTGCCGGCGAAGGTGCATGCGGAGCTCGAGGAAGCGGCGTGGAGCGTGCAGTATCCACCGATGATGCTTGAGCCGCTGCGGCCGTGGCTCGCCGGCGTTTATCTGGAGCTCTACAGCTACATCAAAGTGGGTTTTTCTTCGTTCTACGGCGTCGATCACGTGATCGAACAAGAAGCGAAGGATCGCGGTGCGGAGCGCGCCTATCTCGAAACGGTCGAGGAACAGCTTTCGAATTTTTCGGGGATGAGCCAGCGCGGCGAGATCGCCTACCTGACGGCGACCGTGCGTGGTGTTCTGGCCGAGCCCGACATGCCGCTCGCGCTCACGCGCGCGTGGGCGACGGCCGACACGGGGAGCCTTGCGAAAACCATCGACGAAGGGTTTGCCGAGGTGCCGCAACTGCGCGCGCAATTGCTGGTCGGGCGGAACCGGAAATGGATTCCAAAATTGCAGGCGATGCTGGCTTCCGACAAGACTCATTTCGTGACGGTCGGTGTCGGGCATTTGGTCGGCCGCGATAGTGTCGTCGCCATGTTGCGGGCTCGCGGATACAAGGTCACAGGCCCATAAATCTGCGCCCCGGGGACACTTGTCACGTTCTGGGATTGACATTACTTTTTGACCCGTGACGGCTGCACAGAACTGAAGTGCGGGCAAGATTGACGGCGGCGACAAGCGCCTTCGTGCAGGACGGTTCCCCTCCATTCGCATGGCCTTTCACGACGCGCGGGCATGTCGCACGCGTGGAACCCAGGCTGCATAGCATAAGGACTTGAATCGCATGTCGCAGAAGACCGGAACGGTCAAATTCTTTAACGCCACAAAGGGCTTTGGCTTCATCTCGCCGGAAGGTGGCGGAAAGGACGTGTTCGTCCACATCTCCGCCGTTGAAAAGGCGGGCTGGCGCTCGCTCAATGAAGGCCAGCGGATCGCTTTCGATACGGAAGCGGATGCCCGAGGTCCTAAGGCGGTCAATCTGCGCGCGGCGTAAGGGCTGGCGAAACGTTGATTGAAGTTGGGGCGGTCCATTAGGGCCGCCCCTTTTTGTTGCACGCGAAAAGTGATTTGATGCGTTCGAACTCGCGGAAACAGGGTGTCCTCATGGGCGACGAACGCAGTTCGCTGCGCAACAGTTTGGCCGTCATCGCAATCGCGTCGCTTTGCGGCTGTGCCGAGATGTCGGAATTTTTCTCGTACGGCGACGAGGAAGAGCGTGCTGCGGCACGCGCGCAAGCGGACTCTGCCAGGCTTTGGGAAATGACGCTGATGGCGGGTCGCTATGGCGTGATGCTGGGCCAAGTGCGCGAGATTTTGGATTTGCCCGAGCCCCGGCAAACCGCGGGCGACCGTTTCCCCACCGACGATAACGATGAGGCCAAGCAACGCGAAGCGCTGGCCCGCTATCAGGCAAGCGTGACGGCGGAGTTTTTGACGGACGTCAGCAGTGCCTGCAAACGGCGGCGCGTGCCGAAGGACGTGCGCAAGCTGGCTTGCGATCAACAAACGAAGGTGCCCGCCGATCTGAAAGCCCCGGTTCAGCCCGAGATCCAGGTGCTCGCTGCGCGCAACGATCGGGTTGGCGAGTTCGTCATGCCGTGGTGGGACGCCGTCTGCGCGACGGCGCCCAAGCCGAAGGAAGGCGACGTGCCGGCCTGCGTGATGGAGTAGGCGCGTTCCGCCTTCCGGCGCGTAACAAACCGCGCCGCCGGTGCGGCCAAGGTTTGCGAATATTCCAGAAGACTTAAAGACATAAACATCTCTTTATGTGTGGCTTGCAGGGCCAGTTTTTGGGTGGTATAGAGCCCTCAACTGGCGCGCTCGGGGCGCGCAGCGTTCACGGATTTCACGGAGCATCTCATGGCAAACGATTACATCGTCGCGGACATCAAACTTGCAGATTGGGGGCGGCGCGAGATCGCGATCGCCGAGACCGAAATGCCCGGCTTGATGTCGACGCGCGAGGAATACGGCGCGTCGAAGCCGCTGAAAGGTGCGCGGGTCGCGGGTTGTCTGCACATGACGATCCAAACGGCTGTGCTGATCGAGACGTTGAAGCATCTGGGCGCCGACGTGCGTTGGGCTTCGTGCAACATTTTCTCGACGCAAGATCACGCGGCGGCAGCGATTGCGGCTTCCGGCACGCCGGTCTTCGCGAAGAAGGGCGAGACGCTGGTCGAGTATTGGGAATACGTGCACCGCATCTTCGTATGGGCGGACGGCGGCGTTCCGAGCATGATTTTGGACGTCGGCGGCGACGCGACGTTGCTCTGCGTGCTTGGGCCGAAGGCCGAGAAGGACATCGGTCTTCTGGCGAAGCCGCAGAACGAAGAGGAAGAAGCGCTCTTCGCAGTTATGAAGAAGACGATCGAGAAGAAGCCGGGCTGGTATTCGAAGATCTCGGCCGCGATCAAGGGCGTCACCGAAGAAACGACGACCGGCGTGCACCGTCTTTATCAGATGGCCGAGCGCAAGGAGCTTCCGTTCCCGGCGATCAACGTCAACGATAGCGTCACGAAGTCGAAGTTCGACAATCTCTACGGCTGCCGCGAAAGCCTCGTCGACGGCATCAAGCGCGGCACGGACGTGATGATGTCGGGCAAGGTCGCGATGGTCGCGGGCTTTGGCGACGTGGGCAAAGGTTCGGCGGCGTCTCTGCGCAATGCGGGTTGCCGCGTTGTCGTCTCCGAAATTGATCCGATCTGCGCGCTGCAAGCCTCGATGGAAGGCTATGAAGTGATGACGATGGACGAAGCGGCGTCCAAGGCCGACATCTTCGTCACGGCGACCGGCAACGTTGACGTCATTACCGTCGAGCATATGCGGGCGATGAAGGACCGCGCGATCGTTTGCAACATCGGTCACTTCGACAGCGAAATTCAGGTTGCTGGCCTGAAGAACTTCAAGTGGCACAATGTGAAGCCGCAGGTCGACGAGATCGAGTTTCCGGGCGGCAAGCGGATCATTCTTCTGTCGGAAGGCCGGCTCGTAAATCTCGGTAACGGAACGGGACATCCGTCTTTCGTGATGTCGTCGTCGTTCACGAACCAGACGCTGGCGCAGGTTGAGCTTTGGGCCAACCACGCGAAGTACGATCGCAAGGTCTATACGCTGCCGAAGAAGTTGGACGAGAAGGTCGCGCGGCTGCATTTGGACAAGCTTGGCGTGAAGCTCACCAAGCTTTCGCCGAAGCAGGCGGAGTATCTGGGTATCGACCGCGAGGGTCCGTACAAGGCTGACCACTACCGCTACTAAGCGGGGCGGAGCGAGATGAGCATGCGTGTTGCCTCGCTCCACATCTATCCGATCAAGGGGACGCGCGCGGTCGATGTCGATCGCGCGCAACTTGAGCCGCGCGGGCTTGAGGGCGACCGGCGCTGGGTCGTTGTCGATGCGACGGCCAAGTTCATCACGCAGCGTTCCCATCCGCGTCTCGCCACTGTCTCGTCGGTGCCCACGCGAACGGGATTGCGTTTGTCGGCGCCCGGCGCCGGCGAAATTCTTGTCGAGTGGCCGTCTGCTACCCAGCGCCTCGACGTTGCCGTGTGGCAGCATAAAGTTAGCGCTGCGCGTGCCGATGCTTCTGTGAGCACGTGGCTTTCGCAGGTCTTCGGTGAGCCGATGCAGCTCGCCTACATGGACGCCGCGGCTGAGCGGCTTCAGCGGAACATCTGGGTCGAGGAGGCAAAGCCGGTCAGCTTTGCCGATGCCTATCCGGTTCTGATCGCAACGGCGGGGTCTTTGGCCGCCGTCAACGCCGAGATCGAGCGGGCGGGCGGCGGTGCGGTTCCGATGCGGCGCTTCCGGCCGAATATCGTGGTCGACTGCGATGACGCGTGGGCCGAAGACTTTTGGCGGGTTTTGCGTATCGGCGAGGCTGAGTTCGAGTTGGTGAAGCCTTGCGACCGTTGCGTCGTGACGACGAAGGATCAGACTTCGGGCGAGGCCATGGGGAAGGAGCCGCTCGCCAGTCTCGCGCGGTTGCGCCGTTCGGCCGATCCTCGCCTGAACGGTGTGCTCTTCGGGTGGAACGCCGTGCCGCGCACGCTTGGGCGGATCACGATCGGCGACGCTGTCGAAATTCTCGAACGGCGGCCGGAGGGCTTTGCGTTGCGGACCGGCCTCGCGCACGGCTTTGAAGTCGAAAAATTCCTGCCATAGCGGCGCCTTCATTTGGTCAAGCTTGGCGCTAAGCTGGTGACGCTCGTACACTCAGCTGTCTCACAAAGAGGGTTTCATGCGGATTCGTTTGATCGTGGCGGCGGTGGTCTTGGCCGTCAGCAGCGTTGCGCCAGCATCGGCGGCTGGGTGCAATCTCGGCGTGGCAAAGGCGTGGGTGCCTCTCAAGGGGCAGTCGTATCGCACCGAGGCCTATTCGAACGGAGCGACCTGTGCGGGCGCGGTGGTTACGGTCGTCGTGCGCGCTGCGAACGGACATGTGCTGTGGGCCGAAGCTTTGATGGCGGAGCATTTGATGACGTTTGCCGATGCTAAGACCGTTTCCAAGATGAACACGGCACTCGGCGAGACGCTCGCGCAGTCGCAGACATTCAAATCGACCGGCGACCTCCCGGAGTGGAAGAAGGGCGCGGAGGCGCCGTCGCCGCTTGGTGAGTTTCCGTTCTATCCGGATCAAGGGGTCGATCAGGAAACCTATGCGAAGATCCGCGCGGAGAAGCAGGCGGTGTTCTGCTACGTGCAAGGGATGGAAAGCATGGCGTGCGTTGCGATCGCGAGGGATGGAACCGCGACCAAAGTCGGCGTGCAGACGTTTCCGGGCTGAGCTCACTCCTTGAACGCGATCTCCGCCAAGACCGCGCGGTGATCGGAGCCTGAGACCGTGAAGAGTTTGCGCGACAGGAGTGCAAGCTCCTGCGTCGCGAGCACATGGTCGATCGGAATGCTCATCGCGCGCGGCAGGAATGTCGGCCAGGTGCCGTCGCCGCCGGTGAGCAGCGTCATGTTCAGTTTCTCGCGCAGGCGCCTCATCGTGGCGGCCCAAGCGGACGCGTTGAAGTCGCCGGCGAGGATGCGTGGGCCCGCGACTGCAGCAACTGTCGACACGACCTCTTCGACTTCGCCGAGTTGATCGCCGCGGCGGCTGAGCGGGTAGGGCAGCGAGAGATGTGTCGGGAAGAGCGTCAGCTTGCGGCCTTCGACCGTGAGTTCGACGGCGCCCATTGGGCGGCGAAATTTCGGCTCCGGCAGAGTGGCGCGAATGTCGGTGAGCGGAAAGCGCGAAAGGATCAGCGCGTCGCACCATTTCTCCTGCCAACATTCGACGCGATAGGGGTACTGCGCGGCGACTGCATCTAGCCCCGGGCGGACGCGCGGGATGACCTCCAACAGCACCACGATGTCGGGCTTCGTTTCGCGCACGAAGTCGGCGATCCGGTCGAGCTGCGGGTTGTTGTAGTAGACGTTGAACGTCATGAGCGTGAAACGCGGGCCTGTTGCGGCCGCTGCCGACGGTTGCTGTACCCACGGCCAGACGAGCGCAATGGCGGCGGCAGAAAGTGCCATGAAGATCAGCATCGCCGTCGTGCGGCCGGCGAATGCTGCGAGCAGCGCCATGACAAGAGCGGCCACAATCGCCGGCAACAAGAAGTGCGCGAAGATGTCTATCAGCGGGTGCAGCTTGCCGAAGAGTGCACCTAGAAGGACGGCGGCGAGACCCAAGATTGCTGCGCTGAAAAACGTGCCGATGACGAGGTTCATGGATGGGTTCGCGGGGTGAAGGGGCGGAACGGCTCGGAGCGTTAGTCCTTCGCTCGACTCTTTGGCCATTCGATGGCGCAATTGAGCAACAGGGCTTTGGTGCGTGTTGCAGCTCACATTTCACTTTAAGAGCCAGACTCAAATCGTTAGCGAAACGTAAAGATCGCGGTTGGGCCGTTAAGCGTTTCGTGTGCGCTTCCAAGTCCCTGACTCCATTTGCTTTTCGTCCCCAAGACCCACCCGTCCAGGGACAGACTCCGCCGTCGTTCCTAAGATCGTTTCTCGGGAAGTGATTCTTAGGTTCAAACAGGGGTTTTCGGGCGGCTTGGGTTGAAACGAGGCTGGTCTACGGAATGAGCGCGATACTTTGGCCGCGCTCTCTCGCAGGTGCCTCTCCCCAAGTGCCGGGCTCCAACGAGGCGTGGGGTTAGTTTGGAAGCGTCCAGCGACATTGCATTTCTGCTGCCGTTTGGGGTGACGCTTGGGGCAATCGCGCTTGCGGGGTCGCTCGCGTTCGTGATGGTCGCCATGCGCAGCCAATCGGACGCCATGTTGCGCCGGGCGGCGCAGCGTACGGCACGTGCCGAGGCCAAGTTTCAGAAGGAAGCGGCGATCGTCTCCGGCGATCCGGGGGCGCTCTTCGTTTGGCGCAACATAGACGGCGAACCGGAGGCGCGCGCGGGTGCTGCGAACGTGCTCGCCGGTTGCTTGTCGGCGGACGATCGGGGCGACCTCAAAGACGCGCTCGATACGTTGGGCGATGAGGGCTCGCTGTTCTCGATGACGGTGCCCGGTGCTGATGGGCGCGTCTTCCAGGCTTACGGCAAACCGGCGGCGGGGCAGGCGGCGGTTTGGCTGCGCGACGTCACGCCGGATGCGGAAGCGAACTACAATCTCACCGTTCGTTTGACGGCGAGCGAGGTCGAGCGCGGGCGGCTTGGCGACTTGCTCGACGTGTCGCCGATGCCGGTGTGGCGGCGTGGGCCGAACCTCGATCTCTTGTGGGTCAACAAGGCCTACACGAATGCCGTCGATCCGCCGGTCGGTCAGGATGTGATCGCGGATCAGCTCGAACTCGATCGCGACAGCCGCAGTCTTGCGGAACGCGCGCTGGAATCGAAGCAAACACAGGTCGAATTGCGCCACGTCGTCGTCGGCGGGCAGCGGCGCGCTTTCGACTTTTACGCGGTGCCAATGGGCGATGGCGTTGCGTCGTTCGCGGTCGACGTGACCGACGTCGACGAGACGAAGCGCCTTTTGCAGAAGCACATCGACACGCACGAAGAGACGCTGCATCGGCTTCCGGTCGCCGTTGCGATCTTCGGACCGGACCAGAAGCTCAAATTCTCGAACAAGGAGTATGCGCGGCTCTGGGACTTGGAGGAGCGATGGCTTGGGACGCACCCGTCCGACGGCGAAATTTTGGAGCGGCTCAGGGAGTCGCGGCGGTTGCCGGAGCAGCGCGATTTCGCGTCGTGGAAGAAGGAGCGGCTTGCGCTCTACACCAGCGTCATCGACGAGCGCGAAGAGCACTGGCATTTGCCGCGCGGTTCGACGCTGCGCGTAACCTGCCAGCCGCACCCCTTCGGCGGGCTCATCTTCATCTACGACGACGTCACCAATCAGATGGCGTTGGAGCGCAGCCTCAATCAGCTCTCCAGCGTGCAGCGGACGACGATCGATCATTTGACCGAAGCGCTCGCCGTGTTCGGTACGGACGGGCGGCTTAAGCTCTTTAACAAGGCGTTCGCCGAATACTGGAAGATCGACGCCAAGGCGCTTGCCGAGCAGCCGCGCTTTGCCGACGTGTTCCAGCTGTGCCGCCGCGTGCTTCCCGATGAGAGCCATTGGAGCATGCTCACGATGCTGATCACCGGGGCCGCGTCCGAGCGGCGGGTGAGCGCCGAGCGGCTGACGCGCAGCGACGAAAAGGTTCTGAGCTTTGCAGCGGCGCCGTTGCCGGACGGTTCGCTGCTTCTCTCCTATCGCGACGTCACGGATACGGCGATGCGGGAGAAGGCGCTGGAGGAGCGCAACGCCGCGCTGCTCGCTTCCGACAAGCTCAAGTCCGACTTCATCTCGAACGTGTCGTACCAACTGCGCACGCCGTTGAATTCGATCATGGGGTTTGCGGATCTCATGAACCAAGGGATCGCGGGCAAGCTGACGGACAAGCAGTCCAATTATCTCGGCGACATTCTGAACGCGTCCAAGACGCTTGAAACGCTGGTCAACGACATCCTCGATCTCGCCTTGATTGAGGCGGGGACGATCGAGCTCGACCGCAAGGACGTTGTGGTTGCCGACGTACTCGCCGGCGTCATGCCGCTCGTCGAGGAAAAAGCACGCAAGGCGCGCGTCGAAGTCACCTGCGAAAACGGCAAAGACGTGGGCGAGCTTTTTGTCGATCAAAGGCGTCTGCTGCAAATCGCTTACAACCTCGTCATCAACGCGATCGAGCACACGCCGCCGAACGGGCGCATCGTGTTCGGCGCCGAAGGGGCGGCTGGCGAAGTGCGCGTCTTCGTCAACGACACCGGCGTCGGGATTCCGGCCGCCTATCAGCCGGTTGCCTTCGAGCGGTTCGAGAGCACGACGCGCACGAAGGACGCGCGGCGCGCAGGACTTGGCCTCGCCCTCGTGCGCTCGTTCGTGGAGCTGCATGGCGGCTGGGTCGAGCTCGACAGCGCCGTCGGCAAGGGCACGCGCGTCACCTGCCACTTCCCACGCCATGCTGTTCAGAGCGGCACGACGGGCGCGACCGCGGACAAGAGCGAGCCCGGCGCGAAGGGCGCAAAAACCGGTTAGAATCCGCGTTTTCCGGCTCAATCTCCCATCTGAATCAAACGGTTGGCGGCCTTCGTCGGCGAAAGTTGCGAAATCGAATCCGTTTGATGCGTTTGCACGGCTCATTTCTGCGGAAATATCCGTTTGGAATGCGTTTGGAATCCGTTTGGTCGGCGTTTTGTACGACGCCGGGCGAACGATCGAGGTTTTGAATGGGCTCCATAAGAAGCGCGTCCGAATGCCAGTGCCACGTCATTTTGCGCACTCGTGCACACTATAAATTACTATAAATTATATCGACGTAAGTTTGAAGCGGGCAAATCGTCCCAACTGGTGGTCAGGTCAAGCCAAGCCTGACGAGCCTTAAAGGCTTTGACGCTTAATGCTACGCTGACCTTTTTCGCGGGAGTTTCCGAGTGACCGATCTGACGATCACTGCCTTCGATTGGGTGTCCGGGTTCCCGCGCGGCTACTTGCGCGACTTTTTATTCCCACTGTGACCAAGTGATTTTGTGTGGTCTCCATGAGTGCCGATGACGACGCCCTCGTTCGAGCGATTGAATTGGTCGCCGGCGAAATTACTAATGTTCGTAGCGGAGAACCGCGCACTCTGCTGCGCGTGCTCGTTTCCAACGGCTTCAACATCGTTGAAAAGGCTGAGGCGGCGCTCGCTCGCCATCCCGCGACACTGCTATTGGACGAGTCGGCGTTGGTGATCGGCAAGATGTCATCGGCGTTGTCCAGAAAAGCAGTAGCAAAGGAGATAGTTGCCAGAGTCTGGCGCGGGGATAACGTCTCGCAGACGGTGATCTTGCTGCTGAATTCTCTCGGAAACAAATCGGTGCGTTCGGCGAGTTGCCTGGGTATTGCAGGGATCGATCTTGACCGAGAAGTGCCGCTTGTTGATGGTGTTCGCCTTGTACCTCCTGCGTACTTTCCTAGCGGTGCAGGGCTCAACAATGTGTTCAAGGGGGTAGGTCCGGACATATCCGAACTACTCGGAATCCGAGCCGAGGGTTGGGCTGATGCAGCGATTGTTGTCGAACGGGAGGTGCCCAATCCAGTTCGCCCAAGGCCCGCCCATGGTCTTCCGGCGATTGAGGTTGCTGAACTTCAGCGGCAACAGAAAGTCCGTGAGGTGCTTGCAGCAGCTTGCGCGAGCCTCACCCTATCAGGATCGAACGCTCCGCTCGAAGTCGCCTTTTTTGAATGTCTCGTCGGGTCAAGCTTTTTTGCAGGCAAGACTGATGGGTATCAGGTGCCAACTACACGCCCGGTGTTTCCGCCTGCGCAAGTCGCCTTTGACTTCGACGAGATTTTGCGAATTCACAGGCTATGTGCTGAATTTCCAAGCTGGGACCAAATTCACATCTCCGTTGAAAGGTTAGGGAAATCTCGCCACGCATCGCATGGCGTGGCGAAGGTGATCGAAATGGGAATTGCGCTGGAGTCCTTACTCATGCACGGCGATGCGACTGGCAATCAGGAAATAACCAACAAGCTCAGGACTCGGGGTGCCTGGCTGCTAGGGCGCTCTCCTGAGGAGCGACAGAAGGTTTCTGCGCTGATTGCGAAAGCATACGCAGCTAGATCGAAGGCCG
>JANLXP010000756.1:0-2609 GCA_031365165.1 Alphaproteobacteria bacterium | reverse complement strand
ATGCTTATGTGGCGGCCGATCACGTGCTGTTTTCGGTGCCGTCGATGCCGGACTACGGCCGTCTGTCGAACCGCTCTACGGAAGAGCTCGAAGCGGGCGCCCGCATTGAGGTGGCACCTTACAAAAAAAGCCCGATGGATTTCGTGCTCTGGAAACCTTCGGACGCGACCATGCCCGGTTGGGATTCGCCTTGGGGCAATGGGCGTCCGGGGTGGCATATCGAGTGCTCCGCCATGGGTGAGAAGCATCTGGGCGAAACGTTCGACATTCATGGTGGCGGGATCGATTTGCAGTTCCCGCACCATGAGAATGAGATCGCGCAGAGCGAAGGCGCGCATCATGGGGCTCCGATCGCGAACTATTGGATGCATAACGGCTTTCTGCAGGTCGAAGGCGAGAAGATGTCGAAGAGCCTCGGCAACTTCATCACGATCCGCGAGCTGTTGGCGGAGAAGAAGTTTGGCGACCAGCAATGGCATGGTCGGGTGCTGAGGCTTGCCATGCTAAGCACGCATTATCGGCAGCCGATCGATTGGACCCTCGACCGACTGCTTCAGACGCGGAGTACGTTGATGGAGTGGGCGCGTATGCTGCATGGCGTGCCTTCTACCGAAGCCGTGCCGGAGGACGTTATGGCGGCGTTGTCGGACGATCTTAACACGCCGGCGGCGCTTGCGGCGGTGCATGGCCTCGCGGCCAGTGCGCGGACGAACGACGCGGACAGACGCCGCCTTAAAGCGGCGCTGAACTTCCTCAGCGCCTATGGCGATGAGCGCGACTCAGACTTTATGATTGGCCAGGCGATCGATGCTGCCAAAGTCGAAGACCTGATCGCCAAGCGCAACGCTGCGCGCAAGGCGAAGAATTTCGCCGAAGCGGATCGCTTGCGTGGAGAGATAGCCGCTTTGGGCGTCGCGATCGAGGATGGTCCCGGCGGAACGACGTGGAAGGTGGTGTCATGAGCCGCGAACGCCTTTATCTCTTCGACACGACGCTGCGCGACGGGGCGCAGACGCAGGGGGTCGATTTTAGCGTCGAGGACAAGCGCCAGATTGCGATTCTGCTCGACGAATTTGGAATCGATTATGTCGAGGGCGGTTGGCCTGGGGCCAATCCGACCGATACGACGTTCTTTGGTGCGCCGCCGACGTTGAAATGGGCGAAGCTTGTTGCGTTCGGGATGACGAAGAAGCTTGGGCGCAGTTCGTCGAACGATCCGGGGCTTGCGTCGGTGCTCGATGCGAAGGCGGACGCGTGCTGCCTCGTCGGCAAGGCGTGGGGCTTTCAGGTTGATGTCGTGCTTGAGGTTCCGCGCGCAGACAATTTGGCTGCGATCAAAGAAAGCATGGCGGCCGTTAAAGCGCGCGGCCGCGAGCCGATGTTCGATGCCGAGCATTTCTTCGACGGTTACAAGGCGAGCCCTGAATACGCGCTTGCTTGCATTGAGGCGGCGCTGGATGGCGGTGCGCGCTGGGCGGTGCTCTGCGACACGAACGGTGGGACGCTGCCCAACGAGGTGTCGCGCATCGTTGCGGAGGTCGTGAAGAAATTTCCGCGCGATCGGATCGGCATTCATGCGCACAACGATACGGAAAACGCCGTCGCCAATACTCTTGCCGCCATTGACGCTGGCGTGCGGCAGGTTCAGGGCACGCTGAACGGGCTTGGCGAGCGGTGCGGCAATGCGAACTTGGTCTCGCTCATCCCGACGTTGCTGTTGAAGGCGGGTTTCGCGGACCGGTTCGAGACCGGGATTGCGCAGACCAAGTTGAAAGACATCACGCACTTATCGCGGCAACTCGACGAGATCTTAAACCGCGCGCCGAACCGGCATGCGGCCTATGTCGGTTCGTCAGCGTTTGCGCATAAGGGTGGGCTGCATGCTTCTGCCGTGCAGAAGGACCCGCGTACCTACGAGCACGTGCCGCCGGAGACGGTGGGTAATGCGCGCAAGATTCCCGTGTCGGATCAGGCGGGACGGTCGAACCTTGTGGGGCGGATCGCGGCACTTGGGATCGATGTCGACTCGAAGGATCCGCGGATCGCCGCGCTACTTGAGCGGATTAAGGAGCGTGAGTTCTTGGGTTACGCCTATGACGGCGCCGAGGCGTCGCTGGAGCTGCTGGCGCGGCGTGCGCTCGGCAAGGTGCCGACATACTTCAAGGTTGATGGGTTCCGCGTTTCTGTCGAGCGCCGTCACAATGCGCTCGGCGAAGAGGTTACGGTGTCGGAGGCCGTTGTGAAGGTCAGTGCCGACGGCGAGCGGCTCATGAGCGTGGGGGAAGGGAACGGACCCGTCAACGCGCTTGATAATGCGTTGCGCAAGGACCTCGGGCGGTATTCCAAGTGGCTCGAAGATCTGAAGCTGGTGGACTACAAGGTGCGCATCCTCACCGCGGGCACGGAGGCCGTAACCCGGGTCATGATCGAGAGCGCGGACGGGGCGGGCAATCGCTGGTCGACAGTCGGCGTTTCGCCCAATATTGTCGACGCTTCCTTCGAGGCGCTGATCGACTCCATCACGTACAAATTGCTGCGCGACGGCGCGCCTCCGTCACGCGCGTAAGAGCCCGTGAGACACCATGCGCATCCCCGCCAAAGGCAAGCCG
>JANLXP010000710.1:0-1771 GCA_031365165.1 Alphaproteobacteria bacterium | reverse complement strand
CTCGTTGGCAAGACCGTTGACGACGACGATTAGTCTGCGTCCGTCTTGGACTGCGGATGCCACCATGCCGTAGCCGGAGTCGGCGGTGTGGCCGGTTTTCAATCCATCGGCACCCGTATAGGTGCCAAGAAGCATATTGCGGTTGCCCTGTTTGATGCCGTTCCAGGTGAATTCCCGCTCACCGAAGATGCCGTAGTAGTCCGGAAATTCTCGGATGAGGTACGTGGCGAGGCGCGCCAAATCGTGCGCCGTGACGTGCATCTCGGGATGCGGCAGGCCGCTTGCGTTCTTGAAGACCGAGTTGACGAGGCCAATTTTCTTCGCTTCGGCATTCATCAGCTCGGAGAACGCTTCCTCCGAACCGGAGAAATGCTCCGCGACGACGGTGCAAGCATCGTTGCCCGACTGGATGATGATGCCGCGCAGCAGGTCGCCGACTTTGATCTGCGAGCCGATGCTCACGAACATCTTCGAGGATTCGTTCTTGCCCGCGACCGACAGGCGCCACGCGCGCTCGCTGACCGTGAACGTGTCTTCGAGCCGAAGGTCGCCGTGCTTCAACTTCTCGAACAAGATGGCGACGGTCATCAACTTCGCCATGGAGGCAGGTGCCATGACCTGGTCGCCGTCCTTGGAGAACAGCACCGCACCCGTTTCGAAGTCGACCATCTCGGCGAAGTGGGCGTTCGTTTGCAGCTCAGTCGATGGATCGGCCACCGGCTGGGCGTTGGCGGTGGCCGCGAGAACGAGGACGCTCAGTACCAACAAAAATCGCATGGTTCTTCCTACTCGACGACGATTTGCGCGCCGTTGTGACCCTTTTCGATCACCGTGTTCAACATGGAATCTGCTTGTTCCACCGTCGCAAACGGTCCGAACCTGACGCGGTAGATCGGTTTGCCGTTTGCTGTGGATGGCGTCACGCGTGCACCGCCGGCGTAGACGAGCCGCTGGGCCAGGCGGTCAGCGTTTCCGCGCGTGAGGAACGCGCCTACTTGCACCCAGATTTGGGTGCTGGTGGGAACAGGGACTGTCGTGACAACGCCATTCACGGCGTCGTCCGCGACCGGCGCCATAGCTGCGCTGGAGGTCACGCGAACATCCGGTGCGGGAGGCCTTGCAGTGGCGGAGGCGGCGCCGGGCGGCGGCGCCAGTTCGCTGCTCGCAACCGAACTCAACGGCGCTGCTTTGATACTGGATGATGCGGTGGCCAGTTCGCTGTCGTCCTGCGGCGGAGCGGCACCGACCTCTGCCCTGCCCTCGAACTGTACGCGAACGCGAGCGGTTCCGTTTCCGTGGAATCCGAGAAGCGTCGCGGCGCGGCGGGAGACGTCGATGATGCGCCCGCGCGCGTACGGTCCGCGGTCGTTGACGCGCAAACGTACCGAGCGGCCGTTCTCGAGGTTTGTGACGCGTACGATCACCGGCATCGGCAACGTGCGATGTGCGGCGGTGAGCGCTTCCATGTCATAGCGCTCGCCATTGGCGGTCGCCTTGCCGTGGAAGTCTGGGCCATACCAGGAGGCGATGCCCGTCTCGTCGTAGAACGGATCTTCCTTGGGGTAGTACCAAACGCCAGCGATTTGATACGGATTGCCGACTTTGTACCCGCCAGCGCCAACACCACCCGGCTTGTCGGAGGTGCAGCCGAAGAGTCCAGCAACCAACCCTGCAACTAGAGTCGAGCGCACCAATTGTGCGAACCGCATGGCACTGTTCCGTAACGTGAGAGGCGATCACCCAGCCGTCGTGCCGCGACTCCCGTGCCGCG
>JANLXP010000696.1:0-1542 GCA_031365165.1 Alphaproteobacteria bacterium | reverse complement strand
ATGGAAGCGCGACCAAGTCGTCCAAGCGCTCAGCCAACGCGGCATCACCGGCATCGACGTCGCCCCGCTCGTGGCCTTCCCGCCGCGCACGCGCCGCCGCGCCGTCTTCACAGCCCGCCTCGTCAACGGCGACGTTATGGTGGGCTTCCAAGAACGCGGCACACACTTCATCGTGGACATGGCCGAATGCCACGTCGTGCACCCGGATCTCTTCGCACTCGTGCCGCGCTTGCGCGAAGCGCTGGCCGATGTGCTGCCCGAACAAGCACGCGCCGAAGTCGACGTGATGCGCGCCGACAACGGTATCGACCTGGTCTTAGGGGTCGGCCGCATGACGCTGGACAGCGTGCTGCGCACGAAGTTCGCCGACATCGCAGCCAAGCTCGGCATCATCCGCCTGACCGTGAACGGCGAACTCGTGGCGCAATCGCAAGTGCCCGTGCTCGAATGGGCCGGCGCCAAGGTCACACCGCCACCCGGCGCATTCCTCCAAGCCGTGCCCGAAGCGGAAGCCGCTCTGCAAACGCTTGTGACCGAGGCCGTCGGCAACGCCAAGCGCGTCGCCGATCTGTTCGCCGGCTGCGGCGCCTTCACGTTCCCGCTCGCCAAGAAGAGCGCGGTTGCCGCCTATGACAGCGAAACCGCGTCGATCGACGCGCTATCCGCTGCCGCGCGCAACGCAAAGGGCCTCAAGCCCATCACCGCCGAACGCCGCGACCTCTTCCGCCGCCCGCTGCTGAAGCACGAACTCGACACGTTCGACGCCGTGGTCATCGACCCGCCGCGCGCCGGCGCGAAGGTGCAAACCGAACAGCTGGCAACGTCGAAGGTGGGAACGATCGCCGCCGTCTCCTGCAGTCCGACAACCTTCGCCCGCGACGCCCGCACCTTGATCGACGGCGGCTACCAGCTCAAATCGGTCACCCCGATCGACCAATTTCTCTGGTCACCGCATATCGAACTTGTGGCAGTATTCGAGCGGAGCTGAGCCCCATGGCAAACCCGATCGCCCGCGCCGCCTATCGCCTGACGCAAACCGCGCGCGTCGCCTGGTACGGCGGCCACCACCTCCTCGCGAACCGCCTCGGCCGCCGCACCGCGTTCGCGGACCGTAAGGTCGAGGTCGAGCACGACTATCCGAAACGCGACACGTTCCTGCGCGAGATGCAGGCGCTGTTCGAACGCGACTGGAAGAACATCGAGCAAGGCATCTACGCCGCCCCTGCCACGCTCGACGCCGGCGCAATCCGCACACTCCGCCGCTCGCTCGACTTCCTGCGCGACGTGCCTGATGTCGCCCGCCGCCGCCGCGACCATGTCCACGACGAAGTGCTGACGGAAGAAGCGCGCAAGAACTTCCCGCGCTATTACCTACAGAACTTCCACTACCAATCCGGCGGCTGGCTGACCGAGGATTCGGCGAAACTCTACGACTTCCAAGTCGAGGCACTCTTCGCCGGCACCGCCGACGCAATGCGACGCCAAGCACTGGTCCCGATCGCCGACCACATGAAGGGCCGCGATCAGCGCGGTATGAACCTG
>JANLXP010000660.1:0-1160 GCA_031365165.1 Alphaproteobacteria bacterium | reverse complement strand
TGGCGAAGACGATCCTCGACGACACCAAGCGCGTAACGATCCGCTACCTCTCCGAGGACAAAAAGCCCAAGGACGCGAAGGGCGACCTGATCGCGACGGCGACGACCGTCCAAGCGCAAAAGCTCGACATCCCCGCGAACGAAATACCCACGTTCACGCTCGCCCCTGAAGCACAACGCGCCAAGCCGCCGGCACCGCAAGCTCCGGTCTCCGCGAAGTTGCCCACGCCTGGCGAACAGCGCCTCGCGAACGGCCTGCGCGTTATCATCGCCGCCAAGCGCGACGTGCCGATCATCAGCGCCGAATTGCGCGTGCTGTCCGGCTCAAGCAGCGATCCAGCAACCGGCGGCGGCATCGCAGCCCTCACCGCCGACGTCATGACGAAAGGCACAAAGACCCGCAGCGCAACCGATATCGCCCGCCAGATCGAAGCGCTTGGCGCTTCGCTCACCGCAAGCGCGGGCGCCGACAGCTCCGGCGTCTCGCTCGAAACCCGCGCCGACCGCGTGGGCGAAGCAATGGCGATCATGGCCGACGTCGCGCGCAACCCCGCCTTCGCCGCCGAAGAAGTCGAACGCCAACGCCAACAAACGCTCGACGGCCTGCAAGTCGCGCTCCGCCAACCCGGCCAAATCGCACGCTTCGCGATGACCCGCGTGCTCTTCGGCCTTGGTCCTTATGGCAGCGTCGCTTCGCCCAAGAGCGTGGCCGCTATTAAGTCCGCCGATCTGACCGCCTTCCACCAACGCGACTGGCGCCCCGACAACGCGCTGCTCGTGATTTCGGGCGACGTGTCGCTTGAGGACGGTGTGAAGCTCGCCGAGAAATACTTCGGTGATTGGAAGCAACCGCCAAACCCCGTGGGGACCGATCCCGACGCGAAGATGGCCGCAAGCGGCACCCGTGCCGTCGTGATCGACTTGCCAAAGTCGGGCCAAGCGGCCGTGAGCTTTGGCATGCTGGGCGTACCGCGCACCGCGGAAGAATACTTCCCGGCGCTCGTCGCGAACTCGGTTCTGGGCGGCGGCTACTCCGCGCGGCTGAACCAAGAGATCCGCATCAAGCGCGGGCTCTCATACGGCGTCAGCTCCGGCTTCCCGGCACGCGAGGGCCTCGGCCCAATCATCGTGCTCGCGCAAACCAAGAACGAGTCCGCCGTC
>JANLXP010000659.1:0-2976 GCA_031365165.1 Alphaproteobacteria bacterium | reverse complement strand
AGGCCGTGGCACTGCGTCACCTAATCCTCGCCGACGTAAACGCGACGCGAAAGCCGGTGATCGTTCTCGGCGACTTGAATGACACGCCCGATGCAGCGAGCACGCAAATCGTGCGCGGCGTCATGCCGAAGACCAACATGGATGGGGGCGAGAAGCGCGCGCTCTGGGACGTGATCCTCTACTCGACCTATCGAATCGCGCTCGAACGCTCGCCGACGATCCACACGCATATCCACGACGGCGAGCGCGACATTCTCGACCACATCCTGGTTTCCGAGGAGTTCTACAGCCGCAACCGAAGCCGCATCGGTGACGTTGTGCGTCATGAAGTCATCAACGACCACTTGCGCGACAGCCCCGACGACCGCCCGCCGCCCGGTGCCTCGGATCATGGCGTCCCCATCGCGGAAATCAGCCTCTCGCAGCTCGCCCCCTACACGAACCGGTGAGTTGCGGGGCAGGGGACGCCTCGCCTAGGGTCGCGCGCCGCAAGCCCTGGGGAGTCGCATGAAACTCACGTCCGCCGCAGCCGTATCCGCGCTCGCGTTGTTCGCCGCCGCCTGCTCCGATTCTTCGACAACGACAAAGGCGCCGCCAGCGGCACCGACCGCGCTGAAGGTCGAACCCTTGAAGTTCACGGAGCGCACGCTCGCGAACGGTCTCAAAGTCTACGCGATGCCGGACCCGAACACCGCGAACGTCTCCGTGCAGGTTTGGTACGATGTCGGGTCGAAGGACGATCCCGTCGGCCGTTCCGGTTTCGCGCACCTCTTCGAACACATCATGTTCAAAGCCTCGCGCAACATGCCGCCGGAAACACTCGACCGCTTGACGGAAGATGTCGGCGGTTTCAACAACGCGTCCACCTACGACGATTTTACGAACTACTACGAAGTCGTCCCCGCGAACCATTTGGAGCGCGTGCTCTGGGCGGAAGCCGATCGCATGGGCACGCTCGTCGTCGACGACAAGATCTTCAAGTCCGAACGCGACGTCGTGAAGGAAGAATACCGCCAACGCATCTTGGCCTCGCCCTACGGCAAACTGTTCGGCCTCTATCTCAGCCAAGCGAACTTCGGCGTGCACCCGTACGGCCGCCCCGGCATCGGTTCGATCGAAAACCTAGACGCCTCGACTGTCGCCGACGTGCGCGCGTTCCACGCAACCTACTATCGCCCCGACAACGCCGTCCTCGTCGTCGCCGGCAATTTCGATCAAGCGCAGTTCGACAAATGGGTCGACCAGTACTTCGGCCCGATCGCGACGCCGAAGCGTCCGATCCCGCGCGTGACCGCCGTCGAACCTGCGCGCTCCGCGCCGAAAGACTTCACGGTCTACGAGCCGAACACGCCACTGCCGGCGGTGGCGATCTCATTCCCGCAGCCGAATTCGCTAAGCCCCGATCTCGCAGCGCTCACGGTGCTAGACGCGATTCTGGCCAAGGGTGAAAGCTCCAGGCTCTATCAGTCCCTCGTCTACACGCAGCAAATCGCCGCTCAAGTGTTCACGAACCTCGAGGCGACACGCGATCCCGGCGCCTACACGGTCGCCGCAGTATTGAGCGAAGGCAAATCCGCCGAAGACGGCGTCAAAAGCCTGATGGCCGAAATCGCCAAGATGCGCGACACGCAGGTCACCGCCGCCGAACTCGACGAAGCCAAGAACGAACTCGTCTCCGAAACTCTGGAAGGCCGCGAAACTGCGTTCGGCAAAGCAAACGAACTGGCCAACGCCGTCATCCGTTTCCGCGACGGCAAATACGCCGACAAGCTGCTCGCCGACGTTCAGGCCGTGACCGCGGCCGACGTGCAGCGGGTCGCCAAATCGATCCTCGACGATACGAAGCGCGTGACGATCCGCTACCTCTCCGAGGACAAAAAGCCAAAGGACGCGAAAGGCGACGTGATCGCGACAGCGACGACTGTTCAAGCGCAAAAGCTCGACATCCCCGCAAACGAAATCCCGACATTCACGCTCGCGCCCGAAGCACAACGCGCCAAACCGCCGGCACCGCAAGCCCCCGTCTCGGCGAAGTTGCCGACACCTGGCGAACAGCGCCTCGCGAACGGTCTGCGCGTTATCATCGCCGCCAAGCGCGACGTGCCGATCATCAGCGCCGAACTGCGCGTGCTGTCGGGCTCAAGCAGCGATCCAGCAACCGGCGGCGGCACCGCAGCCCTCACCGCCGACGTCATGACGAAAGGCACGAAGACCCGCAGCGCAACCGATATCGCCCGCCAGATCGAAGCGCTGGGCGCCTCGCTGACCGCAAGCGCCGGTGCCGACAGCTCCGGCGTCTCGCTCGAAACCCGCGCCGACCGCGTGGGCGAAGCAATGGCGATCATGGCCGACGTCGCGCGCAACCCCGCCTTCGCGGCTGAAGAAGTCGAACGCCAACGCCAACAAACGCTCGACGGCCTGCAGGTCGCCCTGCGCCAACCCGGTCAAATTGCACGCTTCGCGATGACGCGCGTGCTCTTCGGTTTGGGCCCTTATGGCAGCGTCGCTTCGCCGAAGAGCGTGGCCGCGATCAAGTCGGCCGATCTGACCGCCTTCCACCAACGCGACTGGCGCCCCGACAATGCGCTGCTCGTGATCTCGGGCGACGTATCGCTCGAGGACGGTGTGAAGCTCGCTGAGAAATACTTCGGCGACTGGAAGCAACCGCCAAACCCGGCGGGCACCGACCCCGACGCGAAGATGGCAGCAACGGGCACCCGTGCGGTCGTGATCGACCTGCCAAAGTCTGGCCAAGCGGCCGTGAGCTTCGGCATGCTGGGCGTGCCGCGCACGGCGGAAGACTACTTCCCGGCACTCGTCGCGAACTCTGTTCTCGGCGGCGGCTACTCCGCGCGGCTGAACCAAGAGATCCGCATCAAGCGCGGGCTCTCATACGGCGTCAGCTCCGGCTTCCCGGCACGCGAGGGCCTCGGCCCAATCATCGTGCTCGCGCAAACCAAGAACGAGTCCGCCGTC
>JANLXP010000647.1:0-1290 GCA_031365165.1 Alphaproteobacteria bacterium | reverse complement strand
TGCCGAGGCGCGCATGCGTGAACGAATGGTTCGCAATCACATGCCCTTCGCGCATCATCCGTTCCATGACGGCCGGGTGTTGACGCACGCGTGCACCGACGACGAAGAAGGTGGCGCGCACTTGATTGCGGGCAAGCGTATCGAGCAACTCGTTCGTGAAATGCGAGGGGCCGTCGTCGAATGTGAGCGCCAGCTTATGCGTGCCGACAAGGCCTGAGCGGTAGATGTTCGTGGGCTGGAAGTATGCGTTTGCAGGCTCGATCTGCGACGGCGGAAGCGTCACGAAAGCAAGCACGAGCACGACCGTGGCAACGGCCGTTGCAACGAACGACAATGCCTTGAAGAGCATTTCGTTTCCTTCCCCAGTCCCAGCAGCCGCCAGTGTCGCCGTAAGGTCGCGCCACACTCAAGTGGAAGTTAATCTTGCTGCACGTGCACCGGTGGACCGCTTTGAAAACCCGCCGAAAACTGCCAAGGTAACCGTCAATGACAGACTGCCGCACAAACCAAAGGGTTGCACGATGAAGACGGATGGGCGCCGGGAAAGCGAAAACGTCGAGGACCGGCGCGGGCAGGGTGGCCGGATGCCGATGGGCCGCGCCGGCGTCGGCGGCTTAGGGCTGATCGCGATCGTGGTTTTGTCGCTGATTTTCGGCGTCGACCCGCGGCAGCTCTTGGGTCAGCTGGAAGAGCAACAACCGGGCGCCGAAACCGCTCCCGGCCAGCCATATCAGGAGAGCGCCGAAGAAGCCAAACGCAGCGCCTTCATCAAGGTCGTCCTCGCCGACACCGAAGACGTTTGGACGGAGATCTTCAAGAGCTCCGGCAGCGCGTACGAGAAGCCGACGCTCGTGTTGTTCTCGGGCATCGTGCAATCGGATTGCGGCGTCGCGCAAAGCGCAGCTGGGCCGTTCTATTGCCCGCGCGATCACAAGGTCTATCTCGACCTCTCGTTCTACGACGAAATGGCGACCAAGCTCGGCGCAGGCGGCGACTTCGCGTTCGCCTATGTCGTGGCGCACGAAGTAGGCCACCACGTTCAAACGCTGCTCGGCACCTCGGCGAAAGTCCAAGCCATGCGCCAACAGGCGAGCGAAGAAGAAAGCAACGCGCTCTCCGTGAAGCTCGAACTTCAAGCCGACTGCCTCGCGGGCGTCTGGGCCAGCCACACCGAAAAGCAGAAACACGTGCTCGAACAAGGCGACATCGAAGAGGCGATGGGCGCGGCCGCAGCTGTTGGCGACGATCGCTTGCAGAAAGCCGCGCAGGGCTATGTTGTCCCCGAAAGCT
>JANLXP010000642.1:0-1608 GCA_031365165.1 Alphaproteobacteria bacterium | reverse complement strand
GACGGCGGCAAACTGTTCTTGCCGGTCGAGAACATCGAACTGCTATCGCGCTACGGCGCGGACGACGAAGGCGCGGTGCTGGATAGGCTCGGCGGCTCCGGCTGGCAGTCGCGCAAGGCGAAGCTGAAGAAACGCATTCGCGATATGGCGGAGCAGTTGATCAAGGTCGCCGCCGCGCGGCAGTTGCGCGAGGGGCCTGTGATCGACGCGCCGACGGGCGTCTATGAAGAGTTCTGCGCGCGTTTCCCGTACGGCGAAACCGAGGATCAGGAGAAGGCCATCGCTGACGTGATGGAGGATCTCACGCGCGGTCGGCCGATGGACCGGTTGATCTGCGGTGACGTCGGTTTCGGCAAGACGGAGGTCGCGTTGCGCGCGGCGTTCGTGGTCGCGATGACGGGGCGCCAGGTGGCTGTCGTCGTACCGACGACGCTGCTGGCGCGGCAGCACTACAAGACGTTCACGACGCGGTTCCAGGGCTTCCCCGTGAAGGTGCGCCAACTCTCGCGCATGGTCGCGGCGAAGGAGGCGACCGAAACGCGCGCCGCACTGTCCGCGGGCACGGTCGACGTCGTCATCGGCACGCATGCGTTGCTCGCGAAGTCGATAGCGTTTCGCGATCTCGGCATCCTGATCGTCGACGAAGAGCAACACTTCGGCGTCGCGCACAAAGAACGGCTGAAGCAGCTGCGCGCGGATGTGCACGTCTTGACGCTGACCGCGACGCCGATCCCGCGCACACTTCAGCTCGCACTCTCGGGCGTGAAGGAGATGTCGATTATCGCGACACCGCCGATCGACCGGCTTGCTGTGCGCACGTTCGTAACACCGTTCGACCCCGTGACCCTTCGCGAAGCCCTGTTGCGCGAGCACTATCGCGGCGGGCAGAGCTTCTATGTGTGTCCGCGCATATCGGATTTGGCCGAGGCGGAAGAGTTTCTAAAAATCACCGTGCCCGAGGTGAAGGTCGGCATCGCGCACGGGCAGATGCCGCCGACGCGGCTCGAAGACATCATGTCGGCCTTTTACGACGGCAAGTTCGACGTGCTGCTGTCGACGCCGATCGTCGAAAGCGGGCTCGACATTCCGACCGCGAACACGATGATCGTGCATCGCTCGCACATTTTCGGCTTGGCGCAGCTCTATCAATTGCGCGGGCGGATCGGGCGGTCGAAGGCGCGTGCGTTCGCTTATTTCACGGTTCCGGCCGACCGCAAATTGACGGACAACGCGGACCGGCGGCTGAAAGTGCTGCAGGCGCTCGACACGCTCGGCGCGGGCTTCAGCCTGGCGAGCCACGATCTGGATATTCGCGGCGCTGGCAATCTGCTCGGCGAAGAGCAGTCGGGTGAAGTGCGCGAAGTTGGCATCGAGCTCTATCAGGACATGCTTGAAGAAGCGGTGGCGAGCCTGCGCGGCACCGAACTCGAGCGCGACGAGAGTTGGTCGCCGCAGATCAATTTGGGCTCGGCCGTGTTGATCCCGGAAGGCTACGTCGCCGATTTGAACGTGCGCCTTGCGCTCTACCGGCGCCTCTCGACGCTTGAAACCGACCAAGCGATCGAGGCGTTCGCAGCCGAGTTGATCGACCGCTTCGGCCCGCTGCCG
>JANLXP010000620.1:0-2294 GCA_031365165.1 Alphaproteobacteria bacterium | reverse complement strand
CAATGCCAGAGATAAAGCGAATAAGAAATCTTCCCGATCATCACGACCGGCGCGATCGACAGCGCCCGCGACACCAGTGTTGTGCGCTCAACCGCCGTGCTGATGAGGAGGTAGGTGCCGACGCACGGCAAAAGCGCGGCGAGCCCCGGAAATGGCGTGGCGTCGGTGTACAGCAGCGCCGCGGCCAAGATCATCGCGATGCCGGCGAACGCACCCGCCTCGCGCACCGCATCGTTCGGCCATTTGGGAGCAAGCCCAATGACGAGCGCGATACCCATCATCAACTCGAACGCGCGCCCATATGGCAGATAGAACGCCGCCTTGCTCTCTTCCCACGCACCAATCGACGAGATGGCAAGCGACGCCGCAAACACGCCCAAGAACAGAAGAATGCGGTACCGGCTCGAGAGCCACGCAAGCAGCATCAGGAAGAACGGTCCGACGAAATAGAACTGCTCTTCGACGGCCAGCGACCAAGTGTGGAGCAGCGGCTGCGTCTCGGCCCCCGGCGCGAAATAGCCCGATTGGTTGTTGAAATAGAAATTCGAAAAGAACGCCGCCGTCGCCCGTGCGGAACGGCCCAGCAGGAAATAATCCTGTGGCGCGAACAAGAGCGCACCGAGCGCGAGCGTAACGAGCAGGATAACAGCCAGCGCCGGAAAGATGCGCCGGATCCGCCGCTCATAGAACTTGAGGATATATTCGGTGATCGAAAACGTGCCGCCCGCCTGCAGCTCGCGCCAGAGGATCGACGAAATCAAAAACCCCGAAATGACGAAGAACACGTCCACGCCGGTATACCCGCCCGGGAAAATCCCAAGCCGCGCGTGAAACAACACCACAATCCCAACCGCAATCGCCCGCAACCCGTCGACGTCGGGGCGATAGGTGAGATCGTTTTGGTGCGTCGTCATTGCACGTTCGATACATCGGCTTTTGCGGTGGATGCAATCGCGGCGCCAAGCTCCCGCCGTATCAGCGCCACGCCGTTCACGCCTAGATGATTGTCGTCGGTGTAGAGCGGCATCGTGCCATCGACCGTCCGACACACCGTGGCATCGCACAGGCTCTCGTGCGGATAGACGACCCGCACGCCCGGAGCGTGCTCAAGCAGCTTGAGCAGCGAAAGCACGGCCGCTTGGCGAACCAAGAAGTCGGCGGAAGTCGCGCGCACGTCCGCCTTCTCGCCGCGCATCATCGCCTTGATCATTGTCTCCGGCGGATTGAGCTTCAGATCGGGAACGGGCCCGACGATGGTCACCGTGCGCCCGGAATTAAGGATCGCCTGTACGGTCGCACTGAGTGCCGTCGCAAACGCGACGCGGTTCTTCTGCACATCGCCCTGATCGAATTCCGTCGCGAACCACTTGCCGTTGCGATACCCGCCGCCCTCGGCATAAAGCGCCCAGCGCGCCACCAACACGACGTTCGCGTAACCCGGGCCCTTCAGCAGCGTCTCGATGTGGCCTGCCGTCGTCGCGCAGTCGCGCTTGTCGAACGCGGTGCCGGCAAGTGCGAGGAACGGCGGACACCCGCCGCGGAACACGACAAGGCCTTTGATCCCCTTCGCCTCGGCAATCGAAGCGGCAGTCGACGACAGCACCCGCGCGTGGCTGTCGCCCCAGAACAAGAACGAACGCTCAGCCGCCGCCTTCGCACCGATCTCGCAATCGGAGGTGCTGGCGAGCCACGCCTCGTTCTCGGGGCAAGGCGTCACGCCCTTGTTCTTGCGCACCGCATCGTCGAACACCGCGATCTCCGGCCCCAACCTTTGCGGCAGACCACGCGTACCGATCACGAGCTGCGAAAGACCGTACGCCAGAGCGAGCGCCGCCAACCCCGCCACGAAGATGCGCGTGCGCGTCAGAGCCGCCGTCTTGCGCCGTGCCGGTTGCTCGACGAACCAATAGGTCAAAACGGAGAGCAGATACGCCGCAACGATCAACCCGACGCGGTCGACGATGCTGAGTTCGCCAAACTGGTACGCGGCAAACACGAAGATCGGCCAATGCCAGAGATAGAGCGAGTAGGAAATCTTCCCCGTAAACACCATCGGCGGCGTCGCCAGAAACCGCGAGACGAACGTGGCGTGACCCGCACCGCTCGCGATGATGCAAGCCGCGCCAACGCACGGCAGCAACGCCGCATAACCCGGAAACGGTGTGCGTGCGGAAAAGAACAACACGGCAATCGCGATCATCGCGAGGCCCACCGCACCAATCGCCTCCGCGACCGTGCGGTTGGCGAGCCGCGGCGCCAACCCCATCGCGAGCATCATGCCCAGGATCAATTCG
>JANLXP010000451.1:0-1945 GCA_031365165.1 Alphaproteobacteria bacterium | reverse complement strand
CGCATCGGCTCCGTCCGCCGCCACGATACCCGCAACGACCCGAAAGCCGCCGCCGGCATCATCAGCGCGGGAACCAGCGCAACGTTCCGAGCCGCGCTGGACAAAGTTCGCTAGCAGAATCTAGTCCTACCGCCCCGCAGTGGGGGCGGTAGGGCGCGCTTCGGGCGAGTGCACGTGTTCGGGTCTAACGCCGAGCCCGATCAAGCGGGCGGGGATGCGCCGCAGCATCGGAAACCACTGTAAGAGGCGAAGAGGCAAGGGCGCTTTGATCGTGCCCTTCGCAGCCAAGAGCGGCGCGATCAGCCGCGTGTGCGCCGCAACCTGCGCGCCTTGCGTCAGGCGTGTCGGAAAAGATCGCCGGGCTTGCACGCGCGCAAGGTCCTCGTTGCGCAGGCGTCCGAGCGCGAGCGAGCGTGAAAGAATATTCGCGGCCGCCACCGCATCTTGAATTGCAAGGTTGATGCCGACGCCGCCGACGGGCGACATCGCGTGCGCCGCGTCGCCGATGCAAAGCAACCCCGGCCGGTACCAGCGCTTCAAGCGGTCGACGGTGACGGTCAGGAGCTTCACGTCATCCCAGCTCCTCAGTTCGTTCACGCGACCCTCGAGATGCGGCGCAAGTCGCGCAACCTCAGCCCGCAAAGCGTCCAGCCCGCGCTCGCGCACGGCGTCGAACGAACCCTTGGTAATCACGAACGCGCATTGCCAGTAGTCACCGCGATCGATCTGCACCAGCAGGCGCCCGGCATCGAAGCGTGCAAACGACTCCGCCGGATCACTCGGCTGTTTCGAGACACGCAACCACAGCACGTCCATCGGCGCACCAAGGTCCATCACCTCCAGCCCCGCCGCCTGGCGCAACACCGAATGCCGGCCGTCCGCGGCGACCGTGAGGGTGGCGGCGATCTCGACGTCTTCCCCGCCCATACGCGCCCGCACGCCGGCGATGCGGCCGTTGCGTTCGATGAGGCCGGTCGCCTCGCACTCCATCAACATGTGGAAATTCGCGCGGCGCTTCGCATGCAACGCAATGAAGTCGAGAAACTCCCATTGCGGCATGAAGGCCACGAACTTGCAGCGCGTCGACAAATGCGAAAAGTCGGCGACGGCATACCGCTTGTCGCCGACCTGTGCCGCAATCTGGCGCGTCTCCTGATGCGGGCGAAGCAAGAACTCGTCGAGCAGCCCAAGCTCGTGCATGACTTCCAAGGTTGAGGGGTGGATCGTGTCACCGCGAAAGTCGCGCAAGAAATCAGCGTGCTTTTCGAGCACGATGACCTCAACGCCCGCGCGCGCGAGAAGCAGACCAAGCACCAGTCCCGCAGGTCCGCCGCCGACGATGCAGCAGGTGGTGGTCAACGTCTTCAAGATGCGGGACCTATTTTGCCGGACCTAGCGGAGGCACATCGTAGCAGTCGCTCTGACGCAGCGTGAAACCCTTGACTTTCGCAGCCAATAAGTTCTATGTTTGTTCTTTCCCGGTTGAGCCCGCGTTGGACACCTCAGTCGCGGCTGTGACTTGAACCTGATTATCCGACAGATCGCCCCGGCCGCCCGCGGTTGGTGAGACATGCGAAAACGCACGTCAGTTTCCGGCTTATGATTCCAAACGGATCGCAAACGCATTCCGAACGGATTCCGAACGGATAAACCCGCGGAAATCCGCCATGCAAACGCATCAAACGGGATTCGATTTCGCGATTCCGCAAAACGACGAGCCCACTGCTACGCTTGAGGGACAAATGCCCGCCAGCGTCACGCCAATCGTGCTCCTCGCGATCTCGAACGTGTTCATGACGTTCGCCTGGTACGGGCACCTGAAATACAAAGACCAAGCGCTCTGGCTCGTCATCCTGGCCAGCTGGGGGATCGCGTTCATCGAGTACTGCTTCGCCGTGCCCGCGAACCGTTGGGGCCACGCCACGTATTCGGCGGCCGAACTCAA
>JANLXP010000490.1:0-2426 GCA_031365165.1 Alphaproteobacteria bacterium | reverse complement strand
CCGCAACATGGCTGACGCGCTGCCCCACGTTTTGATCGTCGACGACCATCGCGACATCCGCGATGCCCTGTCGCGCTATCTGCAAGACAACGGCTTGAAGGTGACGATGGCGGAGTCTGCTGCTTCGGCCCGGCGTGTGCTTGCGCAGCGCGAGGTGGATCTACTGGTTCTCGACATCATGATGCCGGGCGAGGATGGGCTCAGCCTTTGCCGCAGCGTGCGTGAACATCGTGGGACGCCGATTATCTTACTGTCAGCACGCGCGGAAGAGTTGGATCGCATCGTGGGTCTCGAAGTCGGCGCCGACGATTATGTGACGAAGCCGTTCTCGCCGCGCGAGTTGCTGGCGCGCATTCATGCCGTGCTTCGGCGCACGAACGAGTTGCCACCGGGGCAGCGGCCGCGCAATGGGCAGCGGCTGCGCTTCGGCGCGTGGGTGCTGCATGGGCCTGAGCGGCAGGTCGTTGGATCGGACGGCGTCGTCGTATCGCTGAGTTCGACCGAATACGCGTTGCTTGCCACGTTCGTCGAGCATCCGAATGTGGTGCTCACGCGCGACCAGCTACTCGATCGTGTGAAGGGACGCGGGGCGGACGAGGTGTTCGACCGTTCGATCGACACACAGATCAGCCGTTTGCGCCGCAAGCTAGAAGACGATCCGCGCAATCCGAAACTGATCAAGACGGTGTGGGGCGCGGGCTACATTTTTGCCAGCACAGTGGAGGCCCTATGAGCTGGCTCTCGCCGCGCACCGTTCGTGGCTGGTTCGCGCTGATCGTGCTCGGTGCGCTCGCGCTATCGCAGCTAGCGTCGTTCGCGCTGCTGGCCGGGCAGCAAACCATCCTGCGTTCCGCGTTGCATGAGGCCGAAGCGTTCCGGCGCACGGCCGGTATCATTGCGCTCGCCAAGGACGCCGCACCCGAGACGCTGAAATCGATCGAAGACACGGCAAGCGGGCCATCGTTCCTGGTGCACTTCGCCGACAAACCGGCGGTCAGCGAGAAAGCGCGCAACAAGGGTTTGAGCGAGGCGTTCGCGCGCGGCACCGGCAGTGCGCCGGACACCGTGCGCGTGGCATGGGATGCGACAGTCGGCATGTTTCGCTTCCGGCGCGTCGAGCGGGTGAGTGGTGGCGAGCACACCGTCATCATCACGCGCGACAACGACCCGCTAGCACCCGAAATCACGCACGATAATAGCCCACTGTCGCCTGAAGAGCCGGACCAAAACCTCACGATTACAATTCCCGAGATCCACGTTCAGCCACACGGAATGCTCGATGTGCCGCTGGTCGCGCCCACGCCACCTGTCCCGCCAATGCCGCCAGCGCCGCCGGCCCCTCCGAGCCGAGCGCTCGAGTGGGTCGTGGCGCCCGCTCCCGATGCTTCCGGCAGGCCGCCTTCGCGGCTCGACATCTCTGTCGAGGTTACGCCGAAGCGCTGGCTGAATGTTTCCGCTGTGCCTCCTGCTGTCCCTTCAGTCATGTGGCCGATGATTTGGGCGGGTGCGCTTGCCGCATTGCTGGTCGCGATCGCCGCCGTATGGGCAGCGGGTCGTGTTGCGCGTCCGATCGCGGCACTGACGGCGGCGGCCGAACGCATGGGGCGCAGCGACGGCTTGGTGCTCGCGCCCGAAGAAGGACCGCAAGATGTGAGGGCGGCGGCCAGCGCGTTCAACACGATGGCCGCGCGGCTCAAACGCATGATCGAAGATCAGCGCGCACTGCTCAACGCGGTCGGTCACGATTTGCGCACGCCGCTCGCCTCGCTGCGCATTCGGACCGAACTCGTCAAGGACAGCGAGTTGCAGGCGAAGATGCGCGGCTCGATCGAAGAGATGGAGCGGCTCACCGAAGCAACGCTCGCGGTCGCCCGCGGCGGGGAAAGCGGCGAGCCGGTGCGGCCGGTCGATTTGCCCTCGCTGATCGAGGCGGTGTGCGACGACCTTGCGGAGATGGGCAACGCGGTTTCGTTCGAGAGCCTGCCGTCGGCGCGTGTCGAGGGCCGCGCGAGCGAATTGCGCCGGGCGCTGCGCAACTTGGTTGAAAACGCGGTGCGCTATGGCAAGCGCGCGGCGGTGTCGATGACAGCCGAGGGCGGCGTTGCGGCGATCCACGTGGACGACGATGGCGCCGGCATCCCGGACGACAAGCTCACACACGTGCTGAAACCGTTCGTGCGGCTGGAAGAGTCGCGCAGCGTCGAGACCGGCGGCCACGGGCTCGGTCTCACGATCGCGCGTGCCATCGCCGAGCGGCACGCGGGCGAGTTGGTGCTCGCCAACCGTGCGCAAGGTGGGTTGCGCGCGACCTTGCGCTTGCCATTGATGAAGTAAGCCACGGTCGCGCGGACCTTGTCCGCGAGCGGCGTTGCTGGCCGTCCATTACCGGCGTTGTGTTGCGGGCCGCCCCACCAGGGCCCGATAGG
>JANLXP010000386.1:0-1336 GCA_031365165.1 Alphaproteobacteria bacterium | reverse complement strand
TGGCCAGGCGGTCGTGAAAAACCAAGTGCTCGTCATCCTCGAAGCAATGAAGATGGAGCACGAACTCAAAGCCGCGGCCGACGGCGTCGTCGACACGGTCCTGGCCAAACCCGGCGACCAAGTCGCCATCCGCCAAACGCTCGTGACGCTAAAGGCTTGAGCCTCACGCCATCTTGTAGCGCACCGGCAGCGTCTTCAGCCCGCTCACGAAGTTCGCCAGCGTATTCTTCGGCGTACCGTTGAGCTCGATCGACTGCAACCGCGGCAGAAGCTCGTTGTAGAGCGCCCTGATCTCCATCCGCGCGAGATGCATGCCGAGGCACACATGCACGCCGTACCCGAAGGCCACGTGCTTCGACACATTGCGGTCGACCTTGAACTTGTACGGGTCCTCAAACACCTCTTCGTCGCGATTGCCGGACCAATAAAACATACACAAGCCGTCGCCCTCTTTGACCGTCTTGCCGCGCAGCTCGTAGTCCTGCATCGCGGTCCGCATGAAGTGCTTCACCGGCGTCACCCAACGAATGGATTCCTCGACGAAGTTCGGGATCAGGCTCATGTCGGCTTTCAGCTTCGCCATCTGCTCGGGATTCTTGAGCAGCTGCAGCAGCCCGCCCGCCGCCGTCGAACTCGTCGTGTCGTGCCCTGCGGTCGCGATGATGATGTAATAGCTCATCGCCTCGCGCTCGCCGATCGGCTGCCCGTCGATCATGCCGTTCGCGATGATCGAAGCAACGTCGTCTTTCGGGTTCTTACGCCGGTCCGCCGTGATCGCCCCGAAATACTCGAAGAGCTTCATCGCGGTCTGCATCAGATCGACGGTGTTGTCACCCGAGGCGCTGAACGCGGCCGTGTCCGCCTTGTGGCTCGTCTCGGCCGCGACATCGGGATCGCCGGGCCCGAAAATCTCTTGCGTCATTTTGAGCATGAAGCGCTCGTCTTCCGGCGGCACGCCAAGCAGCATCATGATGACGCGCAGCGGATACCAAAGCGCCACCTCCTTCACGAAGTCGCATTCCGACCCAAGCGCCGCCATCCGGTCGACGTGGTCCTTGGCGATCTGCCCGATCCGCGCCTCAAGCTTCTTCAGGTTCGGCGGCATGAACCATGACTGCGTGAGGCCCCGCAGCTTCATATGAATGGGATCGTCGAGGTCGACGAGCGTGCGGAAAAGGTGCGTATCCCCCGTCGTCGCCTTAACCCACTCCTCGCCCTGGATCGGCGAGAGATAGGTGCGCAGCCGGTTGACGAAGATCGGGTGGTTCTTCTCGACCTCCAAAATATCCGCATGCTTCATCACCGACCAGAACGGCCGAAACCCGGCAGGCGCCGT
>JANLXP010000357.1:0-1175 GCA_031365165.1 Alphaproteobacteria bacterium | reverse complement strand
AAGGCCGTCGCGCTCGCGCAGGAGCGCGCGAAGAAACTCGGGCTGAAGATCAAGACCGAGGTCGCGCTCGACACGGATTTCGACTTCGGCACCGAGCAGTGGGACCTGATCCTTTACAGCTGGGTGGCGGCAGGCCCGAGCGCGATTGCGGTCGGCAACGGCGCGCAGGCGATCAACTCGGTCGCGGTGGGCGCGTTTGCCTTCGCCGCGAACGGCGGTGCGGCCTACGGCGACGGTGCGCGGGCTTTCGGCATCAACGCCACGGCGCTCGGACCCAACGCGGTCGCCTCGCATAATAGCTCGGTCGCCATCGGCGCGAACTCGTTCACGACCGACCCGAACACCGTGTCGTTCGGCTCGGCCGGCAACGAGCGCCGCTTGATGAACGTCGCGATGGGCATCCTGGGTACGGACGCGGTCAACCTGGATCAGCTGAACCGTGCCGTCACGGGCCTCAATCGCGGGATCGCGGCCACGACGGCCTTGGCGACGCCGATGCTGGCGTTAGAACGGGGCGAGACCGGTTTTGCGACCGGCGCCGGTTACTTTGAGGGCGAGACGGGCGTTGCGTTCCGCGTTGCCCATCAGATGGACATGGAAACGCCGATCCTGCTCAGCGCAGGCTACAGCACGGCCGGCGGCCAGACGGGCGCCGCGCAAGTGGGCCTCGCGTTTAAGTTCTAAGGTTACTAACGAGCATCTTGCCGGGGCTCACCGTTGACGGTGGGCCCCGGTTTGCGGTCACATCCGGCGCATTGACCGGAGGGGTGATATGCGGCCGTTCTTTGCTGCGCTCGTTTTTGCGATTGCGGCTTTGGCTGCACCCGGTGCGCTTGCTGCGCCGCCCACGCAAACTTTGAAGCTGCTACAGCCCGTGATGCCGAAAGTGCCGTCGGCGGCGGCCGTACTTGCGATGGTGCGCAGTACGCTGATCGCGGTGGACCAAGGCAACAAGACCGGCAACTACACCGTCGTGCGCGATCTGGGTGGCCCGGATTTTCGCGACGCGAATACGCCAGCGAAGCTTAGTCTGGTGTTTGCAAACCTCACCGAACAAGGCGTCGATATGTTGCCGGTGTTGGTGGTCGATCCTCAGTACCGCGAGGCGCCACGGCTGACCGCGCGACGGATGCTCTATGTCGCGGGCACGTTCAACATCCAACCGCGGCGCGTTT
>JANLXP010000422.1:0-1124 GCA_031365165.1 Alphaproteobacteria bacterium | reverse complement strand
GCGACCGACAAGAACACCGCGCCCACGAGATCGAATTGCTTTTCGGCAGCGACCAACGCTCCCGACGCCGCAAACACGGCGGTCCCGAGCAAAGTCAAAACGGCGAGAGCAACATCCATGGTGTCATTGAATTAGCGCGAGTCGTGGCCTGGCGGCTATCCCTGCTTAGGGACGACGACCGGCGTCCGCCGCGCCATCTCCGCCGCGACGAACGCCTCGAACGGCGCCCGGCCCACGACGAACCACCCGAACCAGCGCCCGGGACCCCAGCGCAACACGCCCCAACCCAAAAGCTGAAACGTTGCCGTGCCCACGGCCGCGATACCGACCGTCACCGCGCCCGCCCACAAGAATCGATTGAGCAACGTGTCGCCAGCCCACGTGCCGCTGCTCAACGTCCAATTCAGGCCGAGGAGCGCGGCACCCATCGCCGCCGCCAGCGCGAACGTCGTGTAAGGCGAGACATACGGAAACCGCGGCGCGAAATAATAGCGGAACGTGAAGAACGTCATCACATGCGCAAAAACTGAACCAAGAACTCAGCGACCAAAACTGCAACGGCAGCCACGACTGCACCGCTTCCTCGAAGCCACCGCGCAACGCCGTCGCAATCGCAAACGGCGCCGGCAAAATAATGGCGAACAGCAACACCCACGCAAGGTAGTTGCGCAAAAGGTGCACCAGCACCTCGACGACGTAATACGACGGACCATTGTACTCGGGCATGGCCGCACCTTATCTCCCCTCTCCCCTTGCGGGAGAGGACATTTTTCGAAGCGAAGCGAGGAAAATGGGTGAGGGGACCGGGTTGAAGTCGTGGCGCCAGCGCGCCTACATAGCGCCACCAGCGCAAGGGATCGGCCCATGTACCAGCTTTACATCGCCAACAAGAACTACTCCTCCTGGTCGCTCCGGCCGTGGGTGTTGATGCGTGAGCTTGGCATTCCGTTCGAGGAACGCTTCCAAGCGTTCACGCCGGGCGGGAGCTACATGACGTTTAAGGCCTTCTCGCCGACCGGCAAGGTGCCGACCTTGGTCGAGGGCAAGACGGTCGTCTGGGACTCGCTTTCGATCGGGGAGTATCTCGCCGAACGCCACGACAGTGTCTGGCCGAAGGATACCGC
>JANLXP010000238.1:0-4558 GCA_031365165.1 Alphaproteobacteria bacterium | reverse complement strand
CCGTCTTTTTCTGCTTCGCCATCGCTTCCTCGCAAATTTTGGCGAGCGAAGATTAAGCGCCAAGCCAAATCGCCGCAACCCATCGGTCGCATTGAACAGGGGAGTGCGGGCACCTACGTGCAGAGATTAGTTGAAATGATTGTTAAATAATCCGTCATGGCCGGGCTTGACCCGGCCACCCAGGGCCACGCGCTCAGCCTACGACCCTGGGTGGCCGGTTCGCGCTTCGCTTGACCGGCCATGACGGACTTTTTGGATTGATGAAATGCCGCTAACGGACACCAAACGCATTTCAAACGGATATCTAACGGATAAAGCCGCAGAATTCCGCCGTGCAAACGCATCTAACGGATTCGATTTTGCGCGTTCGCATTTCCGCGGGATTGGGCCGCTAGGCCGGCTGCGCCGCGCCGCTCGTCACGTTGCCGACCCACTCGCGCACGTGGTTCGCGGTTTTCTGCCAACCCGGCTCGCCGATCAACCAGTGGCTGGCGCCCGGCACCTCAAGAAACTCGCCGCGCTCGCGATAGCGTCGCGCGATGGAGGCAACGGTCCGCGCCGGGTTCACCCGGTCATATTCGCCCGCGACGCACAGTACCGGGCACTCGACCAGACGCGCGTCGACGAACGTCGCGCGCCTGGCATCCATCGCCCAGTGCAGGATCTCGAAGGTCGCAAGCCCCGACTCGCAAACGAAGCGCGCGAACGTCGCCTCCCGTTCACCGGGCGGCATGAGGTCGAGCGCATGCGTCTCGGCGATCCAGCTTTCCGGGCGCAAGGGCTTGTTCCAAAACTGCCCCGCGAGATAGAGCCCTTGCGCAGACATGATCTCCCACGCACTCGTGGGCAATGTCCCCCACGGCGCGGAAGGTGCGAGCAGCACCAGCGCCTTCACCGGAACGCGCGTCGCAACCATCTGCGCGACGAGGCCACCCATCGAATGGCCGATCAACACCGGCGGCTCTTTCAAGGTACGCACCAAGGCCTCGATGTCGTCCGCATAGTCGAGCATGGAGGTCAGCCCCAGCTCGCGCGGCGGGCGCACACCGGGCGCGAAGTCGTGGTGCCGCAGAGTCGGCGTCAAAACCTTGAAGCCCTGCAGCGCGAACAACTGCGCGTAGGGCTCCATCGCCCAGCCCGCGCAAAAAGCGCCGTGAATCAAAACAACGGTGGATGTCATGCGCCCACCTTAAGCGGGAACGGCAAGGTGGCGAAAGGCTTCGACCACTTGTACGTAAACATCGCGCTTAAACGCTACGATAAGCTTGGGCAACGCGTCGATTTCGACCCAGCGATAGGCGTCGAATTCGGGCTCATGGCGCGTCAAATCGATATCGCGGTCGGTACCCAGAAATCGCGCCGCAAACCACTTCTGCCGCTGCCCCCGGTATTTGCCCTTCAGCGCCACGCCGATTTCGTGCGTCGGCAAGTCGTAGGTAATCCAGTCCGGCATCTCCGCCAGAATCTTGACCGCGGTGATGCCCGTCTCTTCTTCGAGCTCGCGCAAAGCGGCCGCACGCAAATCTTCGCCGTCGTCGATCCCGCCTTGCGGCATCTGCCACGCCTCGCCCATCGCCTGGTCGATACGCCGCCCGACGAAGACGCAGCCTTGCGCGTTCAACACCATCAGGCCGACGCTCTTGCGATAGGGCAGCTTCGCCGGATCGATCTTTGTCACGGATGCGGCGCCGTTGAGATCTCGCCGTCCGACGGCAACTCTTGCTTCGGCGGCGCCGGTCTCAGCGTCACCGTGCGCCGCGGCGCCGGCTTCGGCGGCACAGCGCGCGCCTGCGCGCGCGGACGTGGCACCAAGCGCGGCCTGCTGGGCCTCGCCGTCACGCGCGGCTTCGTCGGTTCCGCACTCGCGACCGGCAACGGCTCCGCGAGCGGCGCCGCACCGACCAGCGCCGATACCGGCACCAGCGCGATGCCCTTCTCATCCAAGCTTGCAATCCACGTCGCCACGCGGTCGACCGTGTTGGGAAGTGCGCCTGCAACGCCGATCGCAGCTCCACGCTTCTTCGCTGAAGCCTCAAGCCCAGCGAGCGCAGCGTCGATCGCCTCGCGCGTCGGTGTCTTGTCGATAGCGGTGTCGATGCGCGCAAACGGTGCACCCGCCGAACCTGCAGCTTGGCGCGCAACCGATTGCTCGCCGGCACCCGCTTCCACGAAGAAGAGCCCGCGCTGCGCCGCTTCCACCATCACGAATTGCGCTTCGTCTTTGCCGGCCAAAAACTTGTCGCCGAACGTGTTGATCAAACCCGCATATCCCGTCACGCGCGACATCAGCCAACGAAGCCTGAGCGTGTTCTTGGCCTTCGCGCCGACCGTCAGCGTTTGGAAACCTGGATCGGTGGAGGGATAGTCATGCGGCTCCATCGGGATTTCGAGCAGCACCTCATGCCCCTTGGCGCGCGCCGCGGCGATGTCGCTCGCAACCGACGGCGCCTGCGGTGCGATCGCGAGCGTCACGTCGGCCGGCAATCGCTCAAGCGCCGCATCCGTTACCGCCTTCCCGAAGCCCAAACCTCCAACCACGATCGCGACCTTCGGCCTGGGGTCCGCCGCCGTGTCGTAAGCGCGCGCATAAACGTCCATCGGCTTGCGCCCGTCGGGCGCGATACGGGGCAGGGGGCCGATGTTCGACATCTCGACGAGCGTGGAATCGCCGCCGCTCAAATTGAGCACGGCCGAAGCGGGCTTCGGCACACTGCCGGGGGCGTCCGTCATCGGCCCGCCGACGCCGGTCGCAGGCGCATGCTCGATCTTCATGACCTGCTTGGGCTCCGCGTCGTCAGCGTTGCCGACAAACGACACGACGACGATCGCAACCAGCACCAGACCTGCGGCGGTAGCGCCAATTGTTCGGGGCAGGCGCCGCTTGTCCAGGGCGCCCACGACCATCGCGATCAGGACGGGTATCCAATTCGAGGACATTCAAGGCGCTCAAAAAGTTTCAGGCGGGGCGACTGTGCCCCGCCTGAGAACAGGCTTTCAAGAGAACGGCTGGCCGCAGCCCCTAGTTGGGGCGGGTCGCCGGTGTGTTCGACACGATTTCCTGGCCCCGCAACAACCGCAGGGCGTACGTTAACTGGAAGTCGTCGAATTTCTCGCCGGCTTTCGGCTTCACGACCGGGCCGACATGCGGTTTACGACCGCCTTCCTGCGCGTCCAAATGCTTGGGCAGGTTGGCTTCCGACAGACGATCCTTCGCGTCCGCTTCGCTGTCACCGTCCGACGCCTGCTCGACCAGAATGTCCGGATCGATGCCCGTCGCTTGGATCGAGCGTCCCGACGGCGTGTAGTACTTCGCCGTCGTCAGACGCAGCGCTCCATCGACGCCGCCCGAAAGCGGGATCACCGTCTGCACCGAACCCTTGCCGAACGAACGCGTGCCAACGATCCGCGCGCGCTTTTGATCCTGCAGCGCACCGGCCACGATTTCCGACGCCGACGCCGAACCCTCGTTCACCAGAACGACGACCGGCACGCCCGAGAAGATTTGGCCCGAGCGCGCGTTGTAGCGCTGCGTATCGCCGGCGCGCCGTCCGCGCGTCGAAACGATTTCGCCTTGATCCAAGAATGCATCGGAGACGCTGATCGCTTGATCCAACAACCCACCCGGATTGTTCCGAAGATCGACGACGATGCCCTTCAGGCGATTGCCGATCTTGGCTTTCGTCTGATCGACGGCCTTCTCAAGCCCGTCTTCCGTCTGCTCGTTAAATGTCGTGATGCGGATGTACGAGATGTCGCCTTCTTGCTTCCAGCGCACGCTCTCGACGCGGATAACGGCCCGTGTGATCGTGATGTCGAGCGGCTTCTTCTCGCCCTTGCGCAGGATCTGCAACCGGATCTGCGAGTTCACCGGGCCGCGCATCTTGTCGACCGCTTCGGTGAGCGTGAGGCCCTGGATCTGCATCCCGTCGATGGTCGCGATCAGGTCGCCCGTCTTGATGCCGGCCTTGGCCGCAGGCGTCCCGTCCATCGGCGAGATCACCTTGACGAGGCCTTCGTCCATCGTGACTTCAAGCCCGAGACCGCCGTACTCGCCGCGGGTCGAAACCTGCATGTCCGAGAAGTTCTTGGGGTTCAGGTAGCTCGAGTGCGGGTCGAGTGCCATCAACATGCCGTTGATCGCGCTTTCGACGAGTTCCGCATCTTTCACTTCGCGGACGTAGTCGTTTTTCACCCGCTCGAACACGTCGCCGAACAGGTTCAGTTGCCGGTAGGTGTCGGTCGAGGCGAACGCCTGCCCGATCACGACGGCGGCAATGGCGCCGCCCAGGGCAGAGACTGCAGAGATCATGTATTTTTTCATGGACTATCCGCTCACTTTTTGTCTCAGGGCCGCAAACCAAGGCACCGGATCCACGGGTACATTGTTGCGGCGAAATTCGAGGTACAGCCTCTCGCCTGCCTGCACGTTTCCGGCCCCCATTCGTCCGACCGGTTCGCCAGCGAGCACCACTTGGCCCTCAGCGCCGTCCACTTTCGAAAGACCAGCAAGGAGAACATGATAGCCGCCGTTCGCGGCGATGATCAACATTTTGCCGTA
>JANLXP010000226.1:0-3509 GCA_031365165.1 Alphaproteobacteria bacterium | reverse complement strand
GACGGCTCGACGTGCCGGTGTCGGGTTCGCTCGCAATATCGTTGGGCGGTGGAATCGGGGTCGATTGGGTGGCGACCGATCGGTCGGTGCCGGGTCCGGTTTCAGAGGACAGTGATACCGTCTTTGCGTATCAGCTCATTGCCGGGGCATCGTATGAGCTTAGCGACCAGCTCGATCTGACGCTGACGTATCGGTATCTAGGCAATTCGGGAATCGACACGCTTTACGCCGATGTCCGCATCGATGGTGCCGCCGGCCCGACCGCTATCGCGTCTGTGCTTGACGTCGATGCCAGCACAGTCTCAATCGGCCTTAGATTCGCGCTTTAGACTTGCCAGCCCAGCATGGCGGCATGAACATACGCCTCACTAGAGGGGCTCCATGATAGCGGTACTGTTCCGGAATCTGCGTTTGCTCGATCCACGCTTCGATGAGGCGCGGGGCGGGTATGAGGTGCTCGTTGAGGGCGACAAGATCCGGGAGGTTTCGGACAAGCCGTTGAAGGCGGCCAGCGCGCGCGTGGTCGATTGCGGCGGGCGGACGCTCATGCCGGGGCTGATCGACTGCCATGTGCACGTCTATCTGGTGGAATTGGGCCTGGCGCGGCTTGAGGCGATGCCGCTGACGTTGCTCACGGCGAAGGCATCGAAGCTGTTGCGCGATATGCTCGATCGTGGGTTCACGACGGTGCGCGATACGGGTGGTGCGGACTGGGGGATCAAGGAGGCGGTCGATACCGGCGTGTTGCCGGGGCCGCGGATGTTCATCTCGGGCCGGCCGATTTCGATGACTGGCGGGCACGGGGACTCGCGACGGCGCACCGCGGGCGATGGCCCCTGCAAGTGCTGCAACGCGCTGTCGTTCGTTCTGGAGACTGCGGACGGCGCCGATAACGTGCGCAAAGCCGTGCGCGAGCAGATGCGCCAAGGGGCGGATCAGATCAAAATTTTCGTGTCCGGCGGCGTCGCTTCGCCTTGGGATCCGCTCGACAGTTTGCAGTATTCGCCGGCGGAGATTTCGGCCGCGGTCGAGGAGGCGCACAATTTCGGGCGTTACGTGCTCGCGCATGCCTATACGCCGGAAGCGATTACGCGCGCGGTGACGGCGGGCGTGCGCACGATCGAGCATGGCAATCTGATCGACGACGCTTCGGCGAAACTGATGGCGGACCGCGGGGCGTTGATGGTCGCCAATCTTGTCGCCTACTACGCCATGAAGGAGCGCGGACGGTCGTTCGGTATGTCGGCCGATCAGTTGGCGAAGAACGAACTCGTCATCGACGGCGGTTTACGTTCGCTTGAGATCGCGAAGCGTGCGGGCGTGCCAGTGGCGTATGGCAGTGATTTGCTGGGCCAACTGCAGGTCGATCAATCGCGCGAGTTTCTGTTCCGCTCTGAGGTCTTGAAGCCGATCGAGATTATCCGGCAAGCGACGCTGGTTGGTGCCGATGTCGTGCGCCAGACCGGCAAGCTCGGCGTCGTGGAGCCTGGCGCGTTTGCGGATTTGATCGTGGTCGACGGTGATCCGCTGAAGGACCTGGGGCTCTTCCAAGATCAGGGCGCGCATTTGAGCGCGATCATGAAGGGCGGCGTGTTTCACAAGAACCTGCTTCAGTAGGCGCGGCTCCGGCCAACGCGACTCTGAGTTGCGGTGTGCGCCTGAATTCGGCTGTTGAACGCTCGTTCTTGTGATGGTGCACGCCGCATGTTGCGTGCTAGCTCAACGCCATGCTGCGCCCCCTCGCGGTCCTTCTGCTCGTGACGATGTGCACCGGTTGCGCCGGTGTTGCTGCGCCGTCGTGCGGCTTGGGCGAGGCGATGACGGAGACGCAGCTCTTCTTCGGTTTGAGCAAGCCCAACGGCGGCACGGTGAGCGAGCGCGAGTGGCAATCGTTCGCGGCCGCCGAAATCGCGCCACGGTTTCCGGAAGGGTTCAGCGTGCTCGACGGCGCCGGGTTCTGGCGCGACGCGGCCACGCAAAAGACGATCTCGGAAAAGAGCAAGGTCGTCGTGCGCATGCACGGCGACGGCGCCGATGCCGCGATCACCGCAATCGTCGCCGCGTACAAAGCAAAGTTTCAGCAGGATGCCGTGTTGCGGGTCGACCGGACCGTGTGCGCGCAATTTTAGGAGCCCCCATGGACATCACCTATCGCCGCAGTTCGCTTCTGGTGTTCTTCGCCGGGGTGGCAAACCTTTACCTCGTCGCGTTCGCGGCCGATGGGTTGGTTTCGATCGCCGATGAGCTTTGGGCGATGGTGGCGGGGACGAGCCCGCTGTCCACTATGCGCCAGCAGCTGGCCGTCTTCGTCGTACTTGCCTCGCTGATCATGGCGTTCGTTGTCGCGTTCGTGCCGCATCTGCCGAAGACGGTGTTCCTACCGATGATCGGCGCCTCGATCTGGCTGGCGCTCGGCGGGCCTCCGTTCGGGTCGCTCGCCAAAAGCGGTGATGGAGCGGGGCTGTTCTTGGCGCTCTGCCAGACGGCGCTGGCCATGGCCGCGTTCTTGATCATTCACCTGCGCACAGGCAATCCGTTCTTGAACGCGGCCTCCCTGCCCCATTTGAACCATGTGTTCTTGCGTATCGCGCTCGCCTCGATCGTGACCCTGGTCGTGGGTTTGGCCGGCATCGTCGCGCTCGGCATCTGGACGGCCGTGACCTATGCGGAGCAGGAGACGAATGGCTACATCCAGTTTACCTGGCACGACATTCGCGCGCGCACGGCGACGTTTCGGCGCGATACCAAAGTCGTGCGGCTGATCGCGACCGCGCATATCGCCGAGCGCCAGTTCTACGAGCAGGCCTATGCGCGCATCCCGGAGCGTGCGGTGGTGTTGGCCGAGGGGATCACCGACACGAAGGGTATTCTCGCGCGCGAGGCTGCAAAGCCCGACGAGGTCGCGCAATCGATGGGTCTCGACTCGCAGCTGGTGTTCGAGGAATTGCTCGCAACGGGGCAAACGGTGAGCGCGGACGCGAAACCCGGCGATCCAAAGCCGAAGCCGGATGCCGCCCGAACGAAGCCCGACGTGGTTCGCGCTGACGTGGACGTGTCGGATCTTTCACAGCCGACGCTTCGTTGCCTGCGCGCGGATCTTGCTGCGAAGTTGGACACGGGCGAGGTGTTGGCCAAGGACGGCGGCGTGCCCGCTTGTTCGCCCAAGGACCTCGAGATTTTCTGGGACGAGATTTTGACCAAGCGCAACGCCGTGCTGATGGCGACGTTCGACAAGCTTCAGGGCAAGTACGACGTGTTCGTGGTGCCCTGGGGCGCGATGCACATGCCGGGCTTGGAGAAGGCGTTCATGGAGCGGGGGTTCAAGATCGAGTCGGCGGAGATGCTGACGCTTGCGCGCTATGAGACGGTCGCGGGCCACGTGTTCGGCGGCCTCGCCGCGGTACGGCGGCTTTGACCCCGAACGCGGCCCGAAAAGATGCGGACCAACCCACACCAAAAACCGGTGCGGTTTTACGGTGGTAGTTAGAGTTTGGCGGTATCCGGCACCG
>JANLXP010000186.1:0-6537 GCA_031365165.1 Alphaproteobacteria bacterium | reverse complement strand
GGCTTGCTCCTCGGCATGGTGGCCGCTTGCACGCGTGATCTGGACTATGGGTTGGGAGGGCCGCCGTGGGCTTGTGAGCTGGACCAGCCGCCCCACCACCAGGGCATTGCGGTTTTGCCCCAGATGAAGCTTGCGAGTTCGGGATAGATCACTTCGGCGCGCACGCTGTTGCCTAAGAACACGACGCAGCGGCGGCGGGCTTCTTGGCAGATCACCATGTTGCCGGTCCAATCGTTGTGGCCGCCTTTGAACCAAATGAGGCCCGCTTTCGGATCGTTGAACGTGATGAAGCCCAAGGCCGCCGAGAGTTTTATCGCGGGGCCACGCTGGTCGGTGTCCGGCAGCAGCGTTGGGAATTGCGTGGCGTTGTCGATTGCGTATTGCGGGCGCACGAGTTCGGCGCGCGATGCTTTCGAAAGGCCGTCCCCGCGCAGGACGCCGGCCCAAAGCTTCGCTTGATCTTCGATCGTTGTGTCCATCGAGCCGGCCGCCGCGACGTTATCGCGATGGTCGTGCGGTTCGAACTTGCCGTCCATCATGTATCCGTCGGCCAGATTGCCGGCGAAGTCGTCGCGCCATTTCATCGACGTGCGCGTCATGCCGAAGCGGTCGAACACACGCCGCTGCATCTCGGCGCCGACATCAAGGCCGAGCCCTTGCTCCAGTACGGTTTGCAGCACCCAAAAGCCTTCGTTGGAGTAGCCATAGCGCTCGCCGGGCGCGCGGTGGAAGCGGAGCTTCTTGTCCGGCTCAAGGATGCGCATATTCGCGAAGCCGGTGGTGTGATGGAGGATGATGCGCGGCGTGAGCTTGCGCCAGCGTTCGTCGCCGGCGAGATCGGCGTAGTCCTCATACGAGGGTAGCGGGCGCGGGAGATAGTCCGCGATCGAGCGATCGAGATCGATACGGTGTTCATCGACCAGCTGCATCACCATGTAGGCGAAGGCCGCCTTCGTGACGGATGCGCCATACATGATCGTGTCGGTCTGAAGCGGCAGGTTCTTTTCGACATTGCGTTTGCCGTAAGCCGCGACGTGGACGATTTCGCCGTTGTCGATCACAGCGACGGCCATGCCTTTCACGTCTTCACGCGCCATCAAGCGGCTTGCTTCGGCGTCAATGGCGGCGTTCGACGGAACAGTGCGTGGCGCCGCAGCGATCGCAAAGCCGCAGGCGGCGACGAGAACGGCGGCAGTCTTCAAGACGGCACGAAACATGGTCGATCCTCGCTTACCGCACACTTGTACGGTGTCCCTGCGCACTTCGCCAACGAACTTTGCGGTGCGGAGCGTTTCCATTCAGCAGCGAGCGACTGGTGCAGTTGCACCACTCGGAATTCATGCGGCGCACAACTACCGTCGATGGAGGTGCTGAGTCGGGGTGTCGACAAGAGAAGACTGGCTCACGAAGCTGGGTGCGTTGCCGGCGTTTTGTAACGAGGGACCTTTCATGCGTTTTGGAAATTTGATGCGGCCTGCACTGGCCGCAGCCGTGGCTGTGGCAGGCGTGGTTTCACCCGCGCTCGCGCGCGAGCCGGCGGTGTCGGCATTGAACGTGAAGGTCACGGCGCAGGCCGGACCGGTTGAAGACGAAGGTTCATGGTTGGGCGTTGTCGCGTTGACGGCACCGATCAGCAACGAGTGGGGCGTTCAGGGCGAAGCCGGTGCTTTCGGTTTCGACGGCGACCCAGCGTACGGACTTGCGGGACACGTGTTCACGCGTGATCCGTCGATGTATCTGCTTGGCGCGTTCGGCGCGTTCGCTCATACGGACGATGCCGACCTTGATGCCGGGCGTATCGGCGTTGAAGGCGAATACTATCTCGAACATCTGACGTTCATCGCCAACACGGGCTATCAATTCGGCGACCATAACGTCAACGAGTCGTGGTTCGGCGAAGCGCGCGTCAGCTGGTATGCGACTGACGATTTCGCACTCTCGGGCGGCGTTGCGTTCGATGATGAACGCGCGATCACCGAATTCGGCGCCGAGTGGCTTGTCGGCGGCGGTTCGGCGTTGCCGGGACTTGCTCTGCGCGGCGACGTGCTCATCGCCGACGACGGCGTCGACAGCACGTTGCTCGGCATCGTCTATTACTTCGGTCCGGATGCGAGCTTGAAGGATCGCCATCGCAAGCAAGATCCGGAAAGCGCCCTGTTCGATCTGCTCCAAGCGGTCCAAGCGGGCTGCGATGCGCCGGTTATTCTTGAAGCAGCTCCGGTCGGGAAATCGGGCTTTTCGGGTCCAGTCTGCACGATCTTCATTCCACCGCCGAGCTAGCGCTTAAGCTAGACCAACGCTTTAAGGGCCGCCGGTTCGCCGGCGGCCCTTTTGTTTTGCGGCGGGCGTTGCGCGGCTTAAACTGCCGCCTGCACACGACTTGAGTCCCTCCCCATGAACGATTTTTGGGCCTGGCTTTCCGATGAGGCGGTCGCTGCCGCGCTGAAGGGCGGCGTGAAGGGTGCCATTCTGGCGGCGATTGCGGGCGCTACGTTCTTGCTCACGCGGGTGGCGACCCGCCGGGGCGACGTGGTGTTGAACGATGAGGTTGGGCACACGGTGCAATCGCCGAAGCTCATCATCGTTGCCGGACTGTGCGGTGCATGTGCGGTCGCGTTTCTCGCCTGGGGAATCCTTTATCCGGAATCGTTGCAAGTACCGGGATCGGACGGTTGGTGGCTGGGGCTCGTCGCCGGGTTCACGCTGGGATTTCTTGCGCTTGCGATTTTGAGCACGCATCGCTGGTCGTGGAACGATGAGGGTCTCACCTGGCACGGCGCGTTTCGAAGTCGCACGATTCTTTGGCGCGATCTCGCGTCGGCGGGGCCGATGTGGGAAGGCCAGTTCGCCGCGCGCGATAAGGCGGGCCACAGGATTCGCTGGAGCACCTACACGCTTGAGTATGATGCGCTGACACGCATTGCGCAGGCGCATCTCACGCGCACGATCGACGCACCAGCGAAGGCCGCAGCGTGAGAACGGCCGCTACCAGGTGCCCTTGAGTGTCGCGAAGGCGGCGACTGCGCTCTCGCCTTGGATGCCACCGGCGTCCTGCTGATAGACGGCGCTCGCCTGGAACGACAGACCTTCACCGAGTTTGGTCGTGTAGCCGACTTCGTAATCGGTTTCGGGCGTCTTGCTGGCCAAGCTTGCGACCTCGGTCGAGTAGAGGATTTCGCGCGTTTCAGTCACGTCGGTCGAAGCCGTGATCTCCGCCGACCCGCTGACGATGTGCAACGGACGCGACACGGCGAACCCAAGCGCGTCGTCCTTGGCGAAGACGCCGCGTTTGGCGATGGCCAGACCATAGGCTTGCGACTCGATGCCGGAGAAGCTTCGAACCAATCCACCCGCGACCGGCGTTACGTCGCTCGAGCCTTGCGACCAAGACGCCGACGCAATCCAGTTGTCGCCCAAGTCCAGGCGCGCGCTGAAGCCGATCGACGTGGTCTGCGCCTGCGAAGTCACGTTGAGTGCGCCCTGCTCTTCACTGCCGAGCAAGCTGTTCGCTTCATCGGTGCGGCCGACTTGCGCGCCAACTTGGCCCCACGGGGCGAACTTCCAGTTCAACGAGGCAACGGCGTTCTCGGCCGAGCGTACCGGCGACTGGCCTTCTGCGAAATGCGCCTGAAGTTCGTCGGTCGTCAGCGTTTCGTCATCGAGCGCTGCCGTCGGGTCGTCCTTGGTCGCGGCGTAGCCGAAGGTGAGCGTCAGCCCATCCCCGAGCTTTGTGCCGAGGGCCGCGAACTCGGCATCTTGCGTCAACGCCAGGTACGGCGAGTTCATTGCAGACGCCGAGAGGAAGAGACCGTCATAGGCCTTCGACGCTGCCAGATCGAGCGTGTTCAACCGCCCGACGGGTGATGCTTCATGCCCCAGCGTCAACGTCGTCGTGTCGCTCAAGCTCGCGCGCATCACCACATCACTGAGTTCGGTGTGCGGGTGTTCCGCAAACGCGTTGTCGGACACGAAACCGCTGAGCGCGTAGCCGTCACCTTCGAACGAGACGTTGCGCCAATAGCCAATGCTCTGCTCGACGAAACCATCGACACCGAACGCGCCCGACGCGGCCGACTTGCTCACGTCGGTCCGGTAGTCGCGTCCGTAGGCGTCGAAGAAGACGACGTTCTTTGCAACTTGCGAGCCGCGCACGCCGGCCGCCAGTACGCCCGATATGCCGGCGCTCGCCACATCGGCCGTGCCTGCAAAATTCGCGGTCGTGGCACCCGACGTCGCGATCGACTGTGCCCCCAACGGCGCGAGCGCGGCCTGCAGATTCACGAGGCCACGGCCGTAGATCGCGTCGGCACCCGGCGCGCCGAGGTCGGTCGCCGATTGCAGCAAGATGGCGACCGTCTGCTTCGGCGTCAGATACGGAGCAGCGGCAAGTACGCGGGCCGCGACGCCCGACACATAGGGCGTCGCCATCGACGTGCCCGACATCGTCGCATAGCCGCCGCCCATGTAGGTCGAATAGATGCTCTGGCCTGGCGCTACGAGAAAGACGTCTTTGAAGCAGGTCGTCACGCCGCTCGCCGCAACGCAGCCGCCGTTACCCGGTGTCTGCGAAAACGACGAGATCGTGTTCGTGGGACCCACTGAGCCCACGATGATCATGCTCCCCACGACGCCCGCTTGCGTCGCGTAAGCCGCGGGATAACCAGGCGCGTAGGCGTTGCCGCTGTTGCCGGCCGCCGCCGCGATGACCGATGTCGCTGCCGCCTGTTGCAACGGCGCGAGTAGCGTGGTCGACGGTGAACTGCCGCCAAGGCTCATACTGATCACACGCGCACCTTGTTGTGCAGCGTAGGAGATGCCGCTCGCAACCGCCGTGTAGGCGCCGCTGCCGTTCGCGTCCAAGACCTTGACGGGCAGCAACAATGCACTCGGCGCGACGCAGGTGTTGCCGACGCCATTGGCCGCCGCGGCAACGATGCCCGCGACGTGCGTGCCATGCCCATTGTTGTCGTCGCCCAACGCGGCTGCGCCGCTGCATCCTGCGGCCGTGCCGAAACACTTGCCGCCTGCCGCTATGCGGCCTGCGAATTCCGGATGATCGAGGTCGATGCCCGTATCGACAATGGCGACCAGAATACCAGCGCCGTTGCCCGGCGCGGGTGCCGGTGCGGGTTTTGGTGTTGGCGCAGGCCTTGGTCTGAACCTTACCGCCTGCGGAGCGGCCGCGTCGTCCTGGGCGTCGAGCGAATACCAAACGTTGCCGTCTTCAGCCTCGGCAGCTTGACGCCCGGCAACGCCGTACACCCAAGCATCCGGCTGCGCTGAAGCCGAAAAAGGCAATGCGCATACACCAAGCAGAAACAGCGCGACGCGGCCGTTGGTCGTCATCGTCGGGATCCTCGGAGACAATCGACCCCGAGCCTGCCACCACGCCCCCTAACGTGACGTTTGCCGAACGGGCGCGATTTGAAGGAAACCCTTCACTCTTAATGAAATGTTACCGGCATTTGCTGGGAAAGTCGGCGCGCTTAGAATGCCGACGACGCAAGCTGAGTCCCCACGAGCATAACGATGACGGTTTCTGACGTGCAACGCGGACGCGCACCATGAGCGATTTTTGGATTTGGGCAGAGGAACTGGTTTCCACCGCCGCGCTGAAGGGTGGCGTGAAGGCCGTCATTCTGGGCGCGATTGCGGGGGCGACGTTCTTGCTCACGCGCGTGGCGATGCGGCACGGTGAGGTGGTGCTGAATCAAGAGGCTGGCCACACCGTGCAGTCGCCGAAGCTTATCGTCGTCGCCGGTTTGTGCGGGGCGTGCGCGGTAGCTTTTCTCGCGTGGGGGATTCTCGATCCGGGCTCGCTGCAAGTGCCTGGGTCGGATGGTTGGTGGCTGGGCCTTGTTGCGGGATTTACACTCGGCTTTCTTGCACTTGCGATTTTGAGCACGCATCGCTGGTCGTGGGACGGCGAGCGCTTCACCTGGCACGGTGCGTTTCGCAGCCGCACGATTCTCTGGTGCGATCTCGTAAGCGCGGGGCCCACATGGGAGGGCCAATTCGCGGCGCGCGATAAGGCGGGCGCCAAGATTCGCTGGAGCAGCTATACGCTCGAGCACGAAGCGCTCGCGCGGATTGCGCAATCGCACTTGGCGGCAGTGGTTGCCGCGCCGCGCGCAGCGGCAGCCTAGGCGCCACGCAGGCGTGATGCCGCGTTATCTCCCGTTCATTTTGAAACGGCTCAATCCTGCGCCGGTGAATGACTGGTGAATGGGCCGGCCTCTCTAAGGTTCATGGGGCGGTCCCTATCTTTCGTTTCCAAGGGCGGATGTTCCCCCTTTTGACGTGGAGACGAAAACAGATGCGCAAACTTGCAACGACTGCCCTTACCGCTTTGACGATCGGCCTTTTGGGCTCGACCGCGGCGTTTGCAGATGCCCCGAACCAGGGTTGGCAGGGTTCAGGCCAACATGGCCCCGGCTACAATCAGCAATACAATGGTCCGCAGGACCATCAGCCGGGCGCCGGCGGGTCGGGCAACGGTCAGTGGAACCAGAATCCGCAGGGCGGACAGCAGGGCGA
>JANLXP010000180.1:0-3705 GCA_031365165.1 Alphaproteobacteria bacterium | reverse complement strand
TCGGCGCGCCCCTCGAAGAAGTCGAGCTTGTTCACCGCATCGTTGTGGTCGCGCACGAAATCGAAGCTCTTCGTGGAACCGGCGTGATTGTTGAACGCGACGCAAGGCGAAATGACGTCGATGAACGCCGGCCCATTGTGGGAAAGTGCAGCCTGGATCAACGGCACAAGTTGCGGCTTGTCGCCCGAGAACGAGCGCCCGACGAACGTGGCGCCGGCAAGCAATGCCATGCTCACGAGATCGATCGGCGCATCGTTGTTCGTGCCGCCGGCCTTCGACTTCGAGCCGCGGTCAGCCGTCGCCGAGAACTGGCCTTTGGTCAGCCCATAAACGCCGTTGTTCTCGGTGATGTACGTCATGTTCACGCCGCGCCGGACGCAGTGCACGAACTGCCCAAGCCCGATCGAAGCCGAGTCGCCGTCGCCGGAGACGCCCAGATAAATCAAATTCTTGTTCGCAAGATTGGCTCCGGTGAGCACCGAGGGCATCCGCCCGTGCACACTGTTGAAGCCGTGGCTTTGGCCGAGGAAATAGTCGGGCGTCTTCGACGAACAGCCGATCCCCGACATCTTGGCGATGCGATGCGGCTCGATGTTCAGCTCGAAGCAGGCCTGGATGATCGCGGCCGAAATCGAATCGTGCCCGCAACCCGCGCACAACGTTGATATCGAACCTTCATAATCGCGCCGCGTAAACCCGCGCTCGTTCTTCTCAAGCGACGGGTGACGGAACTTGGGCTTCGTAAGATAGGTCATGACGCAACCTTTGAACGGGTGGGCTTACCGAACGCTTTCAGCCGCTCCGCAATTTCCCTGGTGATGAAGCGCGCCGTAATCGGCGTGCCGTCGTAATGCAAGATCGAGATGAAGCGCGCCGGGTCGATTGCGCCCTCGTTGACCAGCAACATGCGCATTTGAGCGTCGCGGTTCTGCTCGATCACGAACACCTGCTCGTGACTGTTCACAAAATCCATCACGCTGTCTGCAAACGGAAACGCGCGGATCCGCATCGTGTCGAGGTGAACACCCTGCTTCTCAAGCGCATCCAGCGCCTCATCCATCGCAGCCGACGTCGAGCCGAAATAGATCACGCCATAACGCGAACCTTGCTTTGCGTGGCGAATGATGGGCCCCGGTACGTACTTCTTTGCGGTGTCGAACTTGCGCAGAAGGCGCTGCATGTTGTCGACGTAATCCGAACCCTCTTCCGAATATTTCGCATACCGGTTGCGCGATGACCCACGCGTGAAATAGGCGCCCTTCGTCGGATGCACGCCGGGGACCGTGCGATAGGTGATCGCATCGCCGTCGACGTCCAGATAACGCGCGAACTCCTTGCCCGCCTCTAGCTCCTCGAACGTGATCAACTTGCCGCGGTCGTACTCGCGCGTATCGTCCCACGTCAGCGGCTTCACCAGCCAATCGTTCATCCCGATGTCGAGGTCGAGCATGACGAAAATCGGCGTCTGCAGCCGGTCAGCCAAATCGAACGACAGAGCGCCAAACTCGAACGCCTCGTGCGGGTCTTCCGGGAAGATCATCACATGCTTCGTGTCGCCGTGGCTCGAATAGGCGCAGAGCGTCAGGTCCGACTGCTGCGTCCGCGTCGGCATGCCGGTCGACGGTCCGCCGCGTTGAATGTCGAAGATTACGGCGGGAATTTCAGCCGAATAAGCGAGCCCGAGGAACTCCTGCATCAACGAGATGCCCGGGCCCGACGTAGCCGTGAACGCACGCGCGCCGTTCCAGCTCGCGCCGATCACAGACCCGATGGCGCTGAGTTCGTCTTCCGATTGGATGATCGCGTAGCGGTTCTTCTTCGTCTCCGGGTCGATACGCAGCCGCTTGCAGTGCTCCGCGAAAGCTTCCGCGACCGAGGTCGAGGGTGTGATCGGGTACCAAGCGGCAACCGTCGCCCCGCCATAGACGGCGCCAAGCGCCGCAGCGTCGTTGCCCGCGATAAAGATACGGTCGCCAACCTTGTCCGAGCGCTTCACGCTAAGCCCGCATCTGTCTTTCAAGTGCTCACGCGCGTAGTCGCGGCCCAAACCCAACGCCTCGACGTTCGGTTTGATCAACCGGTCTTTGCCTGCATAGGTCTCGGAGACGAGCTTCACCATCTCGTCGTGGTCCATGTCGAGCAGCTCGCCCAACGCGCCCACATAGATCACGTTCTTCAGCAACTGCCTGTCGCGCGGTATATCGTACCGGCTGTTCGCCATCTCGGTCAGCGGCATACCGATGACGTTGATATCGGTCCGGAACTTCGACGCCGGCATCGGCTTCGACGAATCGTAGAACAGATACCCGCCCGGCTCGACCTCTTTGACGTCCTTGTCCCAGGTCTGCCCGTTCATCGGCACCATGAGATCGACGCCGCCGCGCCGCCCGATCCATCCCTCGCCCGACACGCGCACTTCGTACCACGTCGGCAGGCCCTGGATGTTCGACGGAAAGATGTTGCGCACCGCAATCGGCACGCCCATGCGCAGGATCGCGCGCGCGAACAACTCGTTCGCACTCGCCGAGCCGGAGCCGTTCGTGTTCGCGAATTTGACGACGAAGTCGTTCGTCGCCTCTATCGGCTTTGGCATGTGTCGCTTGCCTGTGCAGTTTCAAGAAGGAACTTCTGCATGTCCCACGCACCGGTGGGGCAGCGTTCCGCGCAAAAGCCGCAGTGCAGGCAAAGGTCTTCGTCCTTCACCATCACGCGGCCCGTCTTCAGCCCGTCGGCCAAGTAGAGATCCTGCGTCTCGTTCTTCGCGGGCGCGGTCAGCCGCGTTCGCAGATCAGCCTCGTCGCCGTTCTCCGTGAACGTGATGCAGTCGAGCGGACAGATGTCGACGCACGCATCGCACTCGATACACAGCTTCGCGGCGAACACCGTCTGCACGTCGCAGTTAAAGCAGCGCTGCGTTTCCTTGTAGCCGAGCTCACGATCGAACCCGAGTTCAACCTCGGCCTTCACGTCCTTCAGCGCCACCTCGTTCGGCAGATGCGGCACCTTGTACCGAAGGTCGTTCGCGATATCGTTGTCGTATGACCACTCGTGAATGCCCATCTTCTGGCTCAGCAGATTGACCAGCGGCGGCGGCCGGTCGGTGACCGATTTGCCGTTCACGAACTGATCGATCGAGATCGCAGCCCCGTGGCCGTGCGCAACCGCCCAGATGATGTTCTTCGGGCCAAACGCCGCGTCGCCGCCAAAGAACACGCGCGGGTTCGACGACTGATAGGTGACCTCGTCGACTGCCGGCATGCCCCACTTGTCGAACTCGATGCCCACATCGCGCTCAATCCAGGGGAACGCATTTTCCTGACCGACCGCGACCAACACGTCGTCGCATTCCATGTGCACGTCCGGTTCGCCCGACGGCACCAGACTGCGCTTTCCCTTCGCGTCGAATTCCGCCTTCACCTTCTCGAACAACACGCCGGTCAGCTTGCCGGCCTTGTGCGTGAATTCCTTGGGCACGAGGAAATTGTGGATCGGGATACCCTCCCGCATCGAATCCTCTTTCTCCCAGGGCGACGCTTTCATTTCCTCAAAGCCCGACCGCACGACGACCCTCACGTCGTCTCCGCCAAGACGCCGCGACGTGCGGCAGCAGTCCATGGCCGTATTCCCGCCGCCAAGCACGATCACGCGCTTGCCGATCTTGTCCACGTGCTCAAACGAAACCGACGACAGCCAGTCGATACCGAT
>JANLXP010000173.1:0-7497 GCA_031365165.1 Alphaproteobacteria bacterium | reverse complement strand
CCAAGGCGGCGCGCATCGGCCTCCACCATCAGCCAACACGAAAGGTAGTAAAGCAGCGTCGGAAGCGTCGCCATCACCAGCACGTCGAGATAACTGACCTCGAGATACTCCGCGATGATGAACGCGGCCGCCCCAAGCGTCGGCGGTGAAAGCAACGCGCCGATCCCCGCAGCCGACAGCAACCCGCCCGCAACATTCGGCGGATAGCCGGAGCGCTTCAGCATCGGCCAAGCGAGCGTCGCCAAAGTCACGGTCGTCGCAACGCCGCTGCCCGACACCGTGCCCAGCAAGAACCCAGACGCGACGGTCGCGCGCCCCGGCGCGGACGCACTCGGGCGCTTGCCGAACAACGCAAACGCCCATTCGATAAAGAACGTGCCTGCCCCGCTCTTTGCGAGCACTGCACCGTAGATCGTGAACAGCACAATGAACGTCGCCGCGACGTCCAGCGGCGTCGAAAAAATCCCCTCAAGCGTCAGATAGTTCTGACCGACGATCCGCTCGATCGATTTGCCGCGATGGCCAAACGGCTCGGGAAAATAAGGGCCGGCAAAAGCATAGATCAGGAAGGCGACCGTGATCAACGGCAAGGCCCACCCGGTCGTCCGTCGCGTCGCTTCTAAGATGCAGGCGATCAACCCGATACCAAGCCAAACCTCGATCTCAAGCGGCCGCGTCGCCCGCGTCTTCAACTCTTCGATGTGTGTAGCGAGATAGAAAAGCGCCGCCGTCCCGACGGCAATCAGCACCCAATCGACGATCCAAACCTGGTCGCGGTATTTGCCTTTCTGCCATGCAGGATAGAGCAAAAACGAAAGCGCGAGCACGAGCCCCAGAAACGCCGCCCGGTACTCCGTCGTCCCAATCGAATACTGTGTCCAATAGAGTGCGAGCGCCGAAAGCACGAACGCAAGCACCCCCGCGACCCACGCCATCGGCATGGACAATCGCCGCGTCGGTTGTTCATCGGTGATCGTTTGGGTCACGCCGGCCGCTCAGCAAAGCGACAAGGGATCACTTCACCACGCCGCGCGCTTTGTAGAACGCGAGTGCCGCCGGATGAAACGGCACCGCCGTTTTCGCCGCAGCCCCGGCGAACGTCAACGCCTTCGCCTCCGGGTGAATCTTCTGCACCTCGGCCAGGTTGTCGAAAATACCCTTCAAAATCTTGGTCACCGTCTCGGTCTTCATATCCGCGCTTACGAATATGATGTTTGCCACGCCGACGCCCGGCACGTCTTTGGGAACATCCGCGTACACCGCCTTCGGCAGCGTAAACGAGCGATAGAGCCCCGGATACTTCACGTTGAGCTTGGCGAGCACGTCGGTGGCCGGCACGAACACGACTTTCGTATTCCCCGTCGTCACCAAATCCGTGATCGCCGAAGTGGGCAGCCCGCCAATCCAAAACATCGCCTGGATCTTGCCGTCTTTGAGCGCGCCCACGGACTCAGCCACGCTCAAATTGTCGCGCGTGACGTCCTTCATCGGGTTCAACCCGCCCGCTTCAAGAATGCGGTCGGCAATCGCCTCCGTGCTCGACCCCGCCGAGCCGACCGAAACGCGCTTCCCCTTCATGTCGGCGACCTTGACGATCTTCGCGTCCGCCCGCGCGACGATATGCACGAAGCTGTCATAGAGCACCACGATCGTCGCAATCTTCTGCGGGCCGGTATCCTTGTACGCGCCGACGCCCTTCACCCCGTCGACGGCCGAGTCGATCGTGGACATCCCGATATCGGCATCGCCTGCGGTCACAAGCTTGATGTTGTCGACCGACCCACCGGTGACCTCCGCCGTCACCTGAAACCCCGCCACCTTCTGTGTCAGAATTCGCGCGAGGCCGCCACCAAACGGGTAGTAGACGCCGCCCGTGCCCCCGGTCGCAATCGAAAGCCTGAGCGTCGATGCGGCAAAGGCGCCACCCGCCGCTAGCGTGGCGATAACAACGGCAACAACCGCAAGACGGGCGTTCATGAGCGCAATCCTCGAAGTGGGCGGCGGACTGTGCCAAGCCTTTGCGCCGGGCGCAATCGGCGCTATTCGTGGCCCTCAAATGATCAAAATCACCGACACCATCTCGATCTCGGAGGACGAACTCACGGAGACGTTCGTCCGCGCCTCGGGGCCCGGCGGGCAGAACGTCAACAAACTCTCGACCGCGGTCGAGCTGCGCTTCGACGCGCGCCTATCGCCGAACCTGCCGACCGACGTTTCGATCCGCCTGCAGCAGCTCGCCGGCCGCCGGCTAACGAAAGACGGCATCATCGTCATCGAAGCCCAGACGCACCGCACGCAGGATCGCAACCGCGCTGACGCGCTCGATCGGCTGGTGACGCTGATCCGTCAGGCGGCCCACGTCCCCAAACCCCGCAAGAAGACAAAGCCCTCCCGCGCGGCAAAGGCTCAACGCGTCGACACCAAAAAGCGCCGCGGCAGCGTCAAGCGCATGCGCTCCGGCCGCCCTGACCACGACTAATCGCAAAGAGGCAACCCATGACCATCTCGACAGACTTCCTCGTCAGCCGCAAAAATCTCCACGAGACCAAATTCGTCGAAACCCCGCTTGTGCTCAAAATCGGTCAGGCGATGTTGAAAGTCGACCGCTTCGCCTTCACGGCAAACAACGTCACCTACGGCGCGTTCGGCGACACGATGATGTACTGGAACTTCTTCCCAGCGCCCGAAGGCTGGGGCCGCGTACCCGTCTGGGGCTTCGGCGACGTGATTGAATCGCAAGCCGAAGGCGTGAAGCCCGGCGAGCGCTTCTACGGCTACTTCCCGATGTCGACGCATCTTATCGTCGACCCCGCACGCATCACGCCGCACGGTTTCTTCGATAGCGCCGTCCACCGCCAAAAGATGGCGCCGGTCTACAACAACTACCTGCCCGCGGGCGGTGGCGCCGGTTACGGCAAGAATCGCGAAGCCGAGCAATGTCTATTGCGGCCGCTGTTCTCGACCTCGTTCTTCATCGACGACTTCCTGGCCGACAACGACTTCTTCGGCGCCCGCGAAGTGATCCTGTCCAGCGCCTCGAGCAAGACCTCGCTGGGACTCGCGTTCCTTCTGCGCGAGAAGCGTCGCGGCCAGGTGGCCGTCGTGGGCTTAACCTCCAAGTCGAATGTGCCGTTCGTCGAAAAAACCGGTTACTACGATCGCGTTGTGACGTACGACGACGTCAACGCGAGCCCACGCGACAAGGCGGCCGTCTATGTCGACATGGCCGGCGACAGCAAGCTCCGCACCGCCGTGCACGGCCACTGGAACGAAAACCTGAAATACAGCTGCGCCGTCGGCGCGACGCATTGGGATCACATGGACCAGACCGGCGACCTGCCCGGCCCAAAGGCAACGCTGTTCTTCGCCCCCACCCAAATCAAAAAGCGCACCGACGACTGGGGTTGGCAAGGCATTCAGGAACGGCTCGGCGAAGCAGTCACGAGCTTCCTCCCCTCCGCCGCAGGTTGGATGAAAATCATCCCCGGCAGCGGCCGCGCCGATGTCGAGCGCGTCTATCGTGCTATGTTGGAAGGCAAGGCGAAGCCCGAAGAGGGCCACATACTCTCGCTGTAGCGGGTGAAGGGGGACGAATGCGTTGGATGATCGCACTGGCGTTCGCGATGTTCGCGAGCGTTGCCGCCGCCGAACCACCCACCGTCAACGTCCTCGATGTTCCCACGCTGAACGCGCTCGAAGACGGCGGCTTCTCGCTCTCCGAGCAACTCGGCGGCCAGCGCACGTCCGTCACCAGCGAGCTCTACGCCCGCAACGCCTTTTACAAAAGTCTGGCAGACACGATCGGCCGGCCCATACCCCACGACGCGCGCACCGACCAACTGCCGCTCGTGATCCCGCCGGGCCTGGGCGACATCCCGGACATGGTGCGCCTGATCCGGAATTTCGAAGACAAAGGCAAACGCTCGACGAACGACACGAAGGGCGGCTACTTCATTCGCTATCTGTCGAACAACTCGCAGTACCCTTACACCATCGAATACGACGGCGACGAACCCCGCCACTTCGACCAGCGCTGGCTCGCCTCCCCGTTCGGCGCGATGAAGTTGATCGGCATCGTCAACCGCATGGACCGCGTCGACTTCGACCCCTCAAGCTGCGGCGAAGTTCGTTTCATCTACCGCCTCTCCTACCGCACACAGAACTCAAGCTCGTCGCTACCGTTCTTCTTAAACGTCGTGCGCACCTATCCGAAGCAGCCGGACTGCAGCGCGTTCGCGCGCCGTTGGCTAGGCAAACAAACCATCGCCAGCCTGAAGAACGGCGCACTTCGCGATCTCACGCTCAAGCAGATCGAACTGAACTTCCAATCGCTGCGCTTCACCTCGGGCTACATGCACGATTTTGGCGGCCAGGCGATGTACATGCAGCGAATCTTCCGCGCCGACGCGGGTCGCCTGGTTCCCGTGGCACTCGAGAACACGCCGGACGTGCTCGCCGTTCAGCGCAACCAGGCTCTCCTCACCCGCTTCGTCGACTACCTGAAGCAAGGCGACCACCTGGCCAAGCTCGACAACGGCACGCTCGTCGTCGATTTCGATCCCGCTTTCCTGACCAAATTTGCGATCTCGTGGTCGACGCTCGGCCGCGCCAGGCTCGCGAACAAGCCGTATTCCACGCTATTCGCGCCCAATCGCGCGCTTCTGGAATCGATCGACATTCGGAACCTGAAATACATCAAGTCGCATGACGCGCTGGTCGAGCGGCTGAACAACCTAACCTGTATGGGCTGCCACCAGACGAGCGGTACGGCGGGCTTCCATTTCCTGGGCACGGCAGACGAGCGCTACTCGCACCATTTCAATCGCCAACAACTGCCGCTCTCGCCGCACGCCTTTGCGGAAATGACGCGCCGCCAAGCCTACGTCGAAGCGCTCGCCGCCGGCGCCAAGCCGAACACATTCCGCCCGCACTCTGCCTTCCCCGCGGCCGCATGGAAGCCGCCTGGCACACCGCCAGCGTTCAAGGCGGCAACGGTCGGCGAGATGTGCACGATCCCGACAGCCTTTGCGGGCGCGCCCGCCTGCGTCGCCGGCGCCGTCTGCCAGCGCACCGTCACCTCGCGAACCCAACCGGTGCTGTTCGGCGAATGCGTCGTCGCGGGCCGCCAAGCCTCGGCCGGCGCCGTCTGCTGGAAGGGTGAGGTCAACGACGTCACGGCTCTGCCGCCGGACCGCGGACCGATCCCGGCCAACAACCTCTTCGCGTTCCAAGACAAATGGAAGTTCGGCGGCTCGACCTATTCGCGCGGCGAGGTCAGCGGCCTCAGATGCGTGCTGCCGCAATCGGGCGCACCGCTCGGCCGCGCCAGCCGCGACTGCTCGCTCGCTGAAGAAAACTTCGCTGACGTGAACCCGGCGCTCCGCGTGCCACCGCACCTCTGTGCAAACCAAGGCGGCAACGGCTTCGATCTGTGCGCGGCCAGCGGCAATTCCGGCGCCTGCTTGGAAGCGCGCGTCGTACGCGGGATGCTCGACACGTGCTCGCCGAGCCGCACCTGCCGCGAAGACTACATCTGCCAGAAATTTCCGGACTACGACAAAATCAGCGCGCGCAATTACGGCAACACCAAGAACGGTGTTCGCGTAAACCTCTCGTCGCCGGAGAAGATCAACGGTGCCGCGATCCGAGCGTTGCACCAGAACGAAGTCGGGTTCTGCGTGCCGACCTACTTCCTGTTCAATATGCGCCTGGACGGCCACCCAAGTCCGGTGACCGGCCAGCCGCCCGGCGAACCGCGCATCGACCGCAGACAGCCGGTGCGCGGGTACAGATAGAAGAGATCAGCCGAACTGCAGCGTGAGCCCGGCGCCAAGCGCCAGGACGGCCAACGACGCCAACAAGAGCTTCGTCCGAAGTTCAAGTCGCATGAAATTGTGCATCAGTAACTCCTTTCAACGCTTCTTCTTCGCGCCCTTCGGGGATTTCCGTGACGCGCCCTTTTTCTCATTCCGCACGAAGTGATCCGCCACAATCTGCGCGATCGCCATCGTCACTTTCTTGCCGGTCGGGATATGCAGAAACTCGTTCGGTCCGTGCGCATTCGAATGCGGCCCAAGCACACCCGTAATCACGAACTGCGTTTCCGGGAATTTTTCGCCGAGCATCCCCATGAACGGGATAGTACCGCCTTCGCCCATATAGGCGACGGGCTTGCCGAACGCCATTTGCGAGGCCTTTGCGACTGACTTCTCAAGCCACGGCGCCAGCGCCGGTGCATTCCACCCCGCACCGCCGCGATCGAAATCGACGGAAACCTCGGCGTTGTACGGCGGTTTCTTCGTGAGAATTTCCTTCACCCGCCCGATCGCCTTCTTCGCATCCAAGGTCGGCGGCCAGCGGAACGAAAGCTTCAGCGTCGTGTAGGGCAGCAGCACGTTGCCCGCATTCGCCGATGGCGTCAGCCCGTCCGCACCGATCACGGAAAGCGTGGGTCGCCACGTGCGATTGAGCACGAGTTCCGAAAGCTGCTTGGCCATCGGCATCGTGCCGCCCGCAAACGGCATCTTCGAATAAACCTCAGGTCCCAACACCTTGGCCGACTTTTTGGCCTGGGAAACACGTTGCGCCGGAATTTTGACGTAGAAATCCTTCGGCAAAATCTTGCCCGTCGCTTCGTCTTCGATCCGCGACAACAACTGCCGCGCAATCCGGAAGCTCGACGGCACGATCCCCGACGCATCGCCGGAATGCACGCCTTCGGTCAGCACCTTGACCGTCATCGTGCCGACACCGTTGCCGCGCAGAGAGGTCGTCAGCCAAAGCTGCTCGTAGTTCCCGCAGCCCGAATCCAAACACACGACCAGCGACGGCTTGCCGATCCGCTCCGCCAAATGATCGATATAAAACGGCAGATCGTACGACCCGGACTCCTCACACGCCTCGATCAAAATCACGCAGCGCGCATGCGGCACGCCTTGATCCTTCAGCGCCTGCAGCGCCGCCAGCGACCCATACATCGCATAGCCGTCGTCCGCGCCGCCGCGCCCATAGAGCTTGTCGCCCTTGATCACCGGCGTCCAAGGCCCGAATCCCTCCCACCAGCCATTCATCTCCGGCTGCTTATCGAGATGCCCATAAAGCAAAATGGTGTCGTCGCCCTGCCCGGGCACTTCGATGAAGATGACGGGCGTCCGCCCCTTCAGCTTCACGACCTCAAGCGTCGCGCCCGGAAACGTTGACACGCGCGCCCGCGCCCAAGCCTCCATCAGCTTGACCGCGTCGTCCATGTAGCCGTGCTTTTCCCAATCGGCGTCGTAAGCCGGCGACTTGTTCGGAATCTTGATGTACTCGACCAGCGACGGAACGATCGCATCGTCCCAATTCGCGTCGGCGTGCTTCTTCAGGCGTGCGGGATCGAACATGGGTGGAGGTCCTTTGAATCTGGCCCCCAATTTGTCACGGTCCACGAAGGCGGACCACCCAGGACTTTGAGGGCGTGCCGGTTATTGCTTCCGCGCGACGAACGGCAGCGTCGAC
>JANLXP010000150.1:0-1368 GCA_031365165.1 Alphaproteobacteria bacterium | reverse complement strand
TTTCAGGCCGTGCGACCCGCTGAGGTTCGCTGCGAACCGCGCCCGACCAATTCGACCAAGAGACTATCAGATCGCGAGCGGCCCCGTCTGCGCCTTAAACGCGTCGGCCCGCGCACGTCCCTCGGCCACTTGCGCCGCGGTCAAGCGGCGCTGCATCTCTTCAGCAGGTGTCGGCGCCTTCGAATCGACGCGAAAGTGCTGGCTGTCGTACGGAATCCCGGTGAACCCACCGCGCGCCGCAAGCACAAAGAACTTGTAGGCCTCAACCTCGTCTGCAGCGATCCCTTCGCCGCGCTCCAGCATGGTGGCATAGTTATACTGTCCCTGCGCGAGGCCGTACCGAGCAGAGTGCCCATACCACCGCGCCGCCTCGGCGATGTTGCGCGCCGTCCCCTGTCCAAACTCGTGCATCGAGCCCAAGTCGAACATCGAGAGCGCATTGCCCGCCATCGCAGCCTGCGTGTGATACTTGAACGCCTTATCCAAGTCGCGCTGCGCAACGCCGGGCTTGCCGTCCAAGTATTCCTCGCCAAGCCGGTGCGCCGCTTGCGCATTGCCCTTCGCAGCCTCTTTCTCCCAATAGGCAAGCGCCTCCGGATAGAGCCCATTGCGAAACATCTTCTCGCCCGGGTCCTTCGGATCTTTCGATTGCCCCATCGGCGTCGACATCGTGACACCGGGCGGTGCCGCAGCGACGCCCGGCACATCGCCACGCTTCCACAAAAACGCGCCCGCGAGAGCGGCCGCCACGACCGCTGCAATCACCAACGCCAGAACAGTCCGCATCGAAGACACTCCAAGAAGATTCCGTGCTGCGCACGACTTTAACCGAACCCCAAACAGGCTGACACTAGCCGGAACCGCGGACCACAACCGTTACTTGCGCCGAAAACACGAAAAACGAATCCGTCTGATGCGTATGCACGGCAGAATTCTGCGGGTTTATCCGTCTGGAATCCGTCTGGTATCCGTATGGACTATGTCTGCTCATTTCAATGATATCCGCAGAAAACCGCCATCAAGCGCATAGATCATCCACAACCTCCAAGGGAACGCGCCACTGACCTTGGCCCAACATTCGCGCTCGAACCCGGGCGCTGACCACCAACGTAGATCAGTCGCACGCAAATTAGCGCAAGCAACGATAAAAATCACTGTCGCTTATTGCCCCACAAACCGCATCCGCTTGCGCAGCACACACCCAAACGCAATACTTGCCGCAAGGGGAGAGCCCACGTGACCACGCCGTCCTTGCTACAGCCGTCGCGCCGCGCCCTGACCTCCGCCGAGGCCGAACACCTGCGCGATCGCATCCGGCTGAGCGGCGGCCGCCGCTTGACCAACCTTGTCATAGCCGGCGGATTGTTC
>JANLXP010000116.1:0-2203 GCA_031365165.1 Alphaproteobacteria bacterium | reverse complement strand
ATTCAGGCGGGCGCGTTCGGGCCCGCGCTGGAGGCGCAGCTGAAGGTGCACGGGCTGACGCTCAGGCATTTTCCGCAAAGCTTCGAGTACTCGACGTTGGGTGGTTGGATTGCCACGCGCTCGGGCGGTCACTATGCGACGCTCTACACGCATATCGACGAGTTCGTGGAGGCCATGCGCGTCGTCACCCCGAAGGGCACGATGGAGACGCGGCGTCTGCCCGGATCGGGCGCGGGGCCGCAGCCGGAGCGGTTGATGCTGGGCTCCGAGGGGATCTTAGGCGTTATCACCGAGGCTTGGATGCGCCTACAGGATGCGCCGAAGTTTCGCGCGTCGGCGTCGGTGAAGTTCAATGACTTTATGAAAGCGGCGGAGGCCGTGCGTGCCCTTTCGCAGTCGGGGCTCAATCCCTCGAACTGCCGGTTGATCGACGAGGAAGAGGCGCTGGGTACGATGGCCGGCGACGGATCCGCGTCGTTGCTCGTGCTTGCGTTCGAGAGTGCCGATCACCCGCAAGACGCAAAGTTCGCGCGCGCATTGGAGTTGGTGCGCGATCATGGCGGCGTTGCGGACGCCCCGAGGGCCAGCGGCTCAGACCATCGCGAGGGCGCCGCGGGGGCTTGGCGAAACGCGTTTTTGCGCGCGCCGTTCTATCGCGAGGTTCTGACGCCGCTTGGTATTATCGTCGACACATTCGAAACCGCGGTGACTTGGGATCGCTTCCCCGCGTTTCATGCCGAGGTGAAGGCGCGCATGCACGATGTGCTGAAGCGCGTGACAGGCAAGCCCGGCCACGTCACGTGCCGGTTCACCCATGTTTATCCGGACGGGCCTGCGCCCTACTTCACGTTCCAGGGGCTTGGGCGGATGAGCGCGTTGCTTGAGCAATGGCAGGAGATCAAGGCGGTCGCGAACGACGTCGTTGTGGCTGCCGGCGGGACGATCACGCATCACCATGCGGTCGGGCGGGATCATCGTCCCGGTTACACGCGCGAGTGCCCGCCACTCTTTGCCGAGATGATGCGCGCCGCAAAGAGCGCCGTCGATCCGAAAGGCATCATGAATCCGGGCGTCTTGATCGACCCGGAAGGCCGCCGCGTCGGTGTGCGCGGCGCGATGGCAGGGGTTTGAGCATATGGCAATAAGCGTGCGGATAGCTTCGGCCGGCGACGTGCAGGCGATGGCGGCGTTGCTCGAGGTCAAGCGGCAGATGCTCGAAAGCTTCGAACCCGTGATGTGGCGGCCGAGCGAGATTGCCGCACAGCTGACACCGCAGTTCTTCACACACCAAGTGGTGCAACCGAACGTAATCGCGCGCGTGGCCGAAGACGGCGAGCGATTCTTGGGCTTCGTCATGGGCACGCTGCAGGACCCGCCGCCAGTCTATGCGCCGGGCGGTAAGACCGTGTTGATCGACGATTTCGCGGTGGTCGATGGTGCGGACGGCGATAGCGCCGCATCGCAATTGCTCGACGCGGCTATCAGCGAGGCGCGTGCGCGCGGCGCGGTGCAGATCATCACGGTCGCCGCCGCGCAAGACGCGCGTGCGTCGCGTTGGTTCGAAGAGAAAAAACTGCGCGTCGCCAGCCAATGGTGGACACGTACGCTGACGCATTAATCGGTTTGTCTACGCCAGCTTTGCCTGAAGTTTGGCGAAGAGCGGGTTGTCGGCGGCGAAGATGTAGTCGGCGCGTTCCGAGGTGACGGTGCCTTGGGCGCCGCTGGCGCGCAGGAATGTGACCGCGGTCGAGAGGTTCGCGTCGGGGACCACGACGGTCGCTTCGCCGCTGGCCGATTTCGAGAGCAGTTTGGCGCCAAGCGTGTGTTCCAGCGCGGGCAATGCCGCTTCCACGCCGGGGTCGAGGCGGACGCGAATGATTTGTGCGCGCTTGGCCAATGCGCGTGCGGCGATGCGTTCCAGAATGAGACGGGCGGCAGCGCGCACGGTGTCGGGCCACTTTGCCTCAAGGCTTGCGGCCAGCACCGCTTGGCTTTCCAGGATGAGGCCGTCGTCCAACACTTTCAGATCGTTCGCGGCGAGCGTGGCCCCCGTCGTCGTGATGTCGACGATCGCCTCTGCAGTACCGGCCGCGGGTGCGCCTTCGGTGGCGCCCAGGCTTTCCACCACACGGTAGTCGCCGATGCCGTGGCCGGCGAAGAAGTCGCGCGTCAAGTTTACGTATTTGGTGGCGACGCGCAGGCG
>JANLXP010000115.1:0-1786 GCA_031365165.1 Alphaproteobacteria bacterium | reverse complement strand
GTCTGGCGGCTTCCGGTGGCGTGACGCCTGGCGCGACCAGGAGCGTCACCATGAGGTTGCCTTCCGGCGACTCCCACTCCCTGCCCCTTCGACCGCGGCCGGCGGTTTGGCGCTTGGCCCAAATCCAAAGCGGTCCCCGTTCGCCAACGCTGGCGCGGCGGCGCGCTTCTTCATTCGTCGAGTCGATCGCATCGAAACTGGCGACCGAGTAGCCCGCCGGGACGCGCGGGGCCGACATGTCAGGGGAACAAGCTCTTGGCGGCAGCGGAGGCGGCTTCGATCAACGGTGCCAAAACCACGACCGAACCGAGGACGAACGCCGTTGACGCGCCGAGCAACGCGGAGTTCACGAGGCCGAGCGGCTTCTCGAACTGCGCTGCCGGTTTATCGAAGAACATGATCCGGACGATGTTCAGATAGTAGTAGGCCCCGATGACGCTTGTCACGAGACCAACGACGGCGACGTAGTACATCCAAGGATGCTCCGCCGCCGACTTGATAATGGCGACGAACACGTACCACTTGCCGAAGAAGCCCGCGAGCGGCGGGATGCCGATCAAGCTGAACATAAGAATGGCCAGCATGTAGGCGGTCGTCGGGTCACGGTCCGAAAGGCCGCCGAGATCCGAAACGTTTTCGACCGCCTCGCCGTTGCGGCGCATCAGCAGGATGCAGACAAACGTGCCGACGGTCATTGCCAGATAGATGACGAGATAGACGAGGACGCCGTAGACGCCCTCCTGCGTGCCCGCGACGAAGCCGATGAGCGCGTAGCCCATGTGGCTGATCGACGAGTAGGCCATCAGACGTTTTATGTTCGTCTGGCCGATTGCGGCCAACGCACCCCAAATCATCGAGGCAACGGAAACGGGAGCGAGGATCTGGAGCCACACGCCTTCCGCATGGCCGAGCGCGCCGAAGATGAAGCGCGCGATGAGCGCCATCGCTGCGATCTTTGGCGCAGCCGCGAAGAAGGCGGTCACGGGTGTCGGTGCGCCCTCATAGACGTCTGGCGTCCACATGTGGAACGGCACCGCCGAAATCTTGAATGCGAGACCCGCCAGCACGAACGCCGCGCCGATCTTTACGCCGAGGCCGACATCGCCATTCGGGATCGCGGCGGTGATGCCTTCGAAGGTCGTGGAGCCTGTGAAGCCGTAAAGTAGACTTGCGCCGTAGAGCAGCATGCCCGACGAGAGCGCACCCAGAACGAAGTACTTGAGGCCGGCCTCGGTCGAGCGCGTGTTGTCGCGCGCGAATGACGCCAGCACGTAGAGCGCCAGGCTTTGCAATTCCAGGCCGACGTAAAGGACGATGAGGTCGTTCGCAGAGATCATCAGCAACATGCCGAGCGTCGAGAGCGCGACGAGCAGCGGATATTCGAAGCGCATCAGTTTTTCGTCGCGCAAGTAGTCGACCGACATCAGCATTGCGATGGCGGAGCCTGCCAGGACGAGCAGTTTGGTGAACCGCGCGAATCCGTCGAACACGACGGTACCGCCGAACGCCGTACTTCGGGCATCGGGCATGGCCGCGACGAGCGCAGCCGTGACCACGAGCAGCGCCACGCAACCCAGCGTCACCCATGCGGCACGCTTGTCGCCCGCGAAAACGCCGATGAGCAGCAGCGCCATCGAACCGACTGCGAGCGTCACTTCCGGCGCCATGGCGGCGAAGTCGATGTTGAACTGGACGATGTCGAACACGGCGGAGGTCATGGCGTCGGCTCCGTCGTGGTTTCGGCGGTCTTGAGCTTGCCGTGGATGTTGTCGAGCGTGCCGTCGAT
>JANLXP010000098.1:0-4004 GCA_031365165.1 Alphaproteobacteria bacterium | reverse complement strand
CGGCTCGACGCCTGCGACCGAGTCGAAGACCGCGACCGCGCCGTCGAGCACGCGCATCGAACGTTCGACTTCAATTGTGAAGTCGACGTGACCGGGCGTGTCGATGATGTTGACGCGGTAGTCTTTCCAATAAGCGGTCGTCGCGGCGGACGTGATCGTGATGCCGCGCTCTTGTTCCTGCTCCATAAAGTCCATGGTCGCGGCGCCGTCGTGGACTTCGCCGATCTTATGGGACTTGCCCGTGTAATAGAGAATGCGCTCGGTCGTCGTCGTCTTGCCGGCATCGATGTGCGCGGCAATGCCGATGTTGCGATACTTCTCGAGGGGGGTGGTACGGGGCATGATACGTCGGGCTCTTCGTTACCAGCGGTAGTGCGAGAACGCACGGTTGGCTTCTGCCATCTTGTGTGTGTCTTCGCGCTTCTTTACGGCCGTGCCGCGATTGTTCGAGGCATCGAGCAATTCAGCAGACAGGCGCTGCTCCATCGTTTGTTCGTTGCGCGCGCGCGCAGCGTTGATGATCCAGCGGATCGCGAGCGCCTGGCGGCGGTCGGGCCGGACTTCGACGGGAACCTGATAGGTCGCGCCACCGACGCGGCGCGAGCGGACTTCGATCGCGGGCGCCACGTTATCGAGGGCTGCGTGGAACAGTTTCACGGGATCGCTTTTCGAGCGCTGCTCGATCGTGGTGAGCGCGCCATAGACGATCTGTTCGCCGGCCGATTTCTTGCCGTCGTACATCAAGCAGTTCATGAATTTCGCAATAATGAGATCACCGTACTTCGCGTCCGGAATGATCTCGCGTTTTTGTGGGCGACGGCGGCGTGACATGAGGGGATCTCCTTACTTCGGCCGCTTGGCGCCGTAGAGCGAGCGCGATTGTTTGCGGTCCTTCACGCCTTGCGTGTCGAGCACGCCGCGCAGGATGTGGTAGCGCACGCCCGGCAAGTCCTTCACACGGCCGCCGCGGATCAGCACCACCGAGTGTTCTTGCAGATTGTGGCCTTCGCCCGGGATGTAGCTGATGACTTCCTGCTGGTTCGTTAGACGAACGCGAGCGACTTTACGAAGCGCCGAGTTCGGCTTCTTCGGCGTCGTCGTGTAGACGCGCGTGCACACGCCGCGCTTCTGCGGCGAGCTTTGCAATGCGGGCGCCTTGGTGCGCCGGACTTTTGGGCGGCGCGGTTTGCGGATCAGCTGGTTGATCGTCGGCATTCGCTTTTGGCTTCGCTTCCATTCGGGCGCACGACCGTGAAAACGCAGAAAGCGCTCATGGAGGGTGTGCACAAACCCCATGGCGCTTGGTTCAATGTGCAGAGGACCGTCCGGGGACCGGAGGGACGTGCTTTCAAACCTGACTCACTGGACTCAAGCGGAGCGTTTAGGGCGATGCCCTACGGCCAGCCGTCAAATGAGGCGCGGGTTGTACGCGCGCAATCTTCTTTCGTCAACATAGATTGCCGCCGATTTCGGCCACTGGCGGTGTGAGCTCGCGCACGACACAAAATGAAAAGGCCGGGCGGTTAGGCCCGGCCTTTTCTTTCGTTTTGGCGCCCTACTCCGCCGCGTTGCTTGTCGGCGGGTTCGCCGGCGGCAGCGCCGCTTGGCGGGCATCCAGGATCGCCTTGTCGCGCTCGGCCGCGACTTGCTTCAAGCGCGTCATCATGCCGCCCGTGCCTGCCGGTATGAGGCGACCGACGATCACGTTCTCCTTGAGGCCTTCCAGCGTGTCGACCTTGCCGGAAACCGCCGCCTCAGTAAGGACGCGCGTGGTTTCCTGGAACGAGGCCGCGGAGATGAACGAACGGGTCTGCAACGACGCCTTCGTGATTCCGAGAAGCACGGGCTTGCCGACGGCGAGTTTGATGCCTTCGGCCTTCGCCTTTGCGTTGATTTCCTCGTACTCGATGAAGTCGAGCTGTTCGCCCTGGACAAGCGTTGTGTCGCCGCCGTCTTCGATCTCCACCTTTTGGAGCATCTGACGAACGATGACCTCGATGTGCTTGTCGTTAATCTTCACGCCCTGCAGCCGGTAGACCTCCTGAATTTCCTGGACCAGGTAGGCCGCCAACGCTTCGACACCGCGGATTCGCAGAATGTCGTGCGGTGCCGGATTGCCGTCCAAGATGAAGTCGCCCTTTTCGACAAAGTCGCCTTCGGCCACGGCGATGTGCTTGCCCTTCGGGATCAAATACTCGATCGGGTCAGCCTTGTCGTTTTTCGGCTTCAAGATCACGCGGCGCTTGTTTTTGTAGTCCTTGCCGAATTCGATCCAACCGTCGGCTTCCGCGATGATCGCGTGGTCCTTCGGCTTGCGGGCTTCGAAGAGTTCGGCAACACGCGGCAAACCGCCGGTGATGTCACGCGTCTTCGCACCCTCTGTTGAAATACGAGCCAAGATGTCGCCTTCGCGAACATCCGCGCCGTCTTCGACCGACAAGATCGCCTCGACCGGGAGCAAGTAGCGCGCCTCGGACTTGTTCGAGAGCTTGATGACCTCGCCCTTCTTGTCGCGTACCGAGATCGCAGGCCGCAGGTCGCTGCCGCGCGAGTTCGAGCGCCAGTCCAAGATCTTCTTGCTCGAAATACCGGTCGATTCGTCCGTTACCTCTTGCAACGAGATGCCTTCGACCAGGCCTTCGTATTTAACGACGCCGGCCTTTTCCGTGAGGATCGGGATCGTGTACGGGTCCCATTCGACGAGACGCTGACCGCGCTTGACGATGTCGCCTTCGTCGAACTTCAAGTGCGCGCCGAACTGAACCTTATAGCTCGCACGCTCCTGACCGTTCTCGTCGACAATAACCACCTGGCTGTTGCGACCCATGACGCGGAACATGCCGGTCGAGTCTTTCACCAGGTTCTTGTTGACGATTTTGACCTTGCCGTCGTGGCTTGCGTCCGTGAACGACTGCTCGGCAACCTGCGCCGCGCCGCCGATGTGGAACGTACGCATCGTGAGCTGCGTGCCGGGTTCGCCGATCGACTGCGCGGCGATGACGCCGACAGCCTCGCCCGAGTTCACCGGCGTACCACGTGCCAAGTCGCGTCCGTAGCACTTTGCGCAAACGCCGACCTTCAAGTCGCAAGTCAGCACCGAGCGGATTTTCACCTTCGGCACGTGCGCGTTTTCGATGAGGTCCACCTTGTCTTCGGTGATTTCCTCGTTGCGCTTGACCAACACCTTGTTCGAGGCCGGATCGCGGATGTCTTCGGCCGAGGTGCGCCCAAGTGTGCGCTCGCCCAACGTTGCCACGACGTTACCGCCGTCGAGCACCGCGCTGACCGTGATGCCGAGCTTGGTGCCGCAATCGTCGGCGACGATGATGCAGTCCTGCGCAACGTCGACGAGACGGCGGGTCAGGTAGCCCGAGTTCGCCGTCTTGAGCGCCGTGTCGGCCAGGCCCTTACGCGCACCGTGCGTCGAGTTGAAGTACTCGAGAACGGTGAGGCCTTCTTTGAAGTTCGAGATGATCGGCGTTTCGATGATTTCGCCCGACGGCTTCGTCATCAGGCCGCGCATCCCGGCGAGCTGCTTCATCTGGGTCGGCGAACCGCGGGCGCCCGAATGCGACATCATGTAGATCGAGTTGATCTCCATGACGCGGTTCGTGACCGGATCGCGTTTTTGCGAGGAAATCTCGCGCATCATCTCTTCGGCGACGCGGTCGGTGCACTTCGACCAAGCGTCGACGACCTTGTTGTATTTTTCGCCTTCGGTGATGAAGCCGTCTTGGTACTGCTTCTCGTAATCCTTGATCTGCTTGCGCGTCTCTTCGACCAAGCGTTCCTTCGTGTGCGGAACGACCATGTCGTCCTTACCGAACGAGATGCCGGCCTTGTAGGCTTCCTTGAAGCCCAGTGCCATGATCGCGTCGGCGAACAGAACAGTCTCTTTCTGACCGCAGTGGCGATAGACGATATCGATCAGCGCCGAGATCTCGGGCTTACGCAGAACGCGGTTGACCATCGTGAAGGGCACGTTCGGATGGCGCGGCAAATGC
>JANLXP010000410.1:0-3401 GCA_031365165.1 Alphaproteobacteria bacterium | reverse complement strand
TCCGGTCCGAAGAACACCGCGTCCGCGTCGCTGGTCGGAAATGCGGAGTGCATGAAGATCTGAGTGTCGAGCGTCGAGAAACGGTAAGCGCTACGGCACAGATTTCCGCGCCCAACGATCGCGTCTCCCGCGCGCAGCGTCTGTACGATTTCCTCCGGCAGATCGTCGGGTGAAAACGGACGGCTCCAGCCGAAGATGTCTTCCAGCGTGGAGGCAACCGCGTTGTCCGGTCGCGCGTTGACGCGAGCATGGGTCGCGGGCGTCACAGTCGTGAACCGGTACCCACGGGCCTGCAGCAGCCGCCCCAAAGCGACCAGCGCGGCATCACGATTTGGAAACATAGTGTCCACTGGCGCGGTTCCCGACCAAGTCAAGAACGCGAGACCGCGCCGATAGTTCCCGCGGCGAAACCGCGGGGACTCTACCGATTGACGATGTGAAAAACGCTTAGCGCGTCGGGACCGGCTTCTCGCCGCGATAGTCGTAGAACCCGCGCTTGGTCTTTTGGCCAAGCCAGCCCGCTTCGACGTATTTCACAAGCAAGGGGCAGGGGCGGTATTTCGAATCCGCAAGGCCTTCGTACAGCACCTGCATGACCGAGAGACACGTGTCGAGCCCGATGAAGTCAGCAAGCTGCAACGGCCCCATCGGATGGTTCGCACCAAGGCGCATTGCGGTGTCGATCGCCTCGACCGTACCGACGCCTTCATAGAGCGTGTAGACGGCTTCGTTGATCATCGGCAGCAGGATGCGGTTGACGATAAAGGCCGGAAAATCTTCCGAATTCGCCGACGTCTTGCCAAGCCGCTTCACGAGACCGTGCACTGTCGTGAAGGTCTCTTCCTCGGTCGCGATGCCACGAATGAGTTCCACCAGCTGCATCAGCGGCACGGGGTTCATGAAGTGCAAGCCGATGAAGCGCTCCGGCCGGTCGGTCACCGCCGCAAGGCGCGTGATCGAAATCGACGACGTGTTCGTCGCGATCATCGCGTTCTTCGAAAGTTTCGGACAAAGATCGCGGAAGATTTGCTTCTTCAGCTTCTCGTCTTCGGTCGCGGCCTCGATCGCAAGGTCCACACGCTCGAAATCGTCCAGCGACGGCGCGGCGTGAATCCGCTTCATCGCCTTGTCCTTCTCGGCGTCGCTGATCTTACCGCGCGCCACTTGCCGCGACAGATTGCCGGAGATGATCTCGAACGACGCGTCGATCCGCTCGCGCTTCACGTCGTTGATCAAGACGTCGTAACCCGCAAGCGCGCACACATGGGCAATGCCGTTGCCCATTTGGCCTGCGCCGATGACGCCGATACGTTCAATATTCATGATACCCGCTCGAGTGGTTGCTTTGAGATGGCTTGAGGCCGTTGCCTAGTAGCCCTGCTTCTTCAGCTCTTCATCCAATTCCGGCACCGCCTTGAACAGGTCGGCGACGAGACCGTAATCGGCCACTTGGAAAATCGGAGCTTCTTCGTCTTTGTTGATCGCGACGATGACCTTCGAATCTTTCATCCCGGCCAAATGCTGGATCGCGCCCGAAATGCCGACGGCGATGTAAAGCTCCGGCGCGACGACTTTGCCGGTCTGCCCGACCTGGTAGTCGTTCGGCACGAAGCCTGCGTCCACCGCGGCGCGGCTGGCGCCGACGGCGGCCTTCAGCCTATCGGCGACCTTTTCCAGCAAGTGGAAATTATCGCCCGACTGCATACCACGCCCGCCCGAGACGACAACGCGCGCTGCCGCCAGTTCCGGCCTCTCGGACTTCGACAACTCTTCGCGCACGAACTCCGAGATGCCGGGGTTCTTGGCCGCACCGATCGTCTCGACCGGTGCCGATCCTGTCGCTTCCGCCGCTTTGAATGTCGTGGAGCGAACCGTGATCACCTTCTTCACGCCGGCCGGCGCCTGCACCTGCTGCATCGCGTTGCCGGCATAGATCGGCCGCGTAAACGTGTCCGGCCCATCGACCGACACAACTTCCGAAATCTGCGCAACGTCGAGAGCCGCCGCAACGCGCGGCATGAAGTTCTTGCCGCTGGTCTACGCCGGCGACAGCACCGCGTCGTACTTGCCCGCAAGTTCGACGATCAGCGCCGCCATGTTCTCGGCCAGCTGGTTAGCATACTGCGCATCGTCGGCGAGAAGCACCTTCGATACGCCAGCGAGCTTGGCCGCCGCGTCCGCGACGCCTTTGGCATTTTGCCCGGCAACCAGAATGTCCACCGGACCGCCCAGCGCCACAGCGGCGCTCAGCGCTTTCGCCGTCGCGTCTTTGAGCGACTTGTTGTCGTGTTCGGCTACGAGAAGAACGGCCATATCAAATGACTCCCGCTTCGTTCTTCAGCTTGTCGACGAGTTCCTGCACCGTCTTGACCTTGACGCCGCCCTTGCGCTTCGGCGGCTCGCTGACCTTGAGAACCTTCAACCGCGGCGTGACGTCGACCCCGTAATCGGACGCCTGCTTGTCGTCGATCGGCTTCTTCTTCGCCTTCATGATGTTCGGCAGCGACGCATAGCGCGGTTCGTTCAAGCGCAAATCCGTCGTCACGATAGCCGGCAGTTTCAGCTTCACGGTCTGCAAGCCGCCGTCGACTTCGCGCGTCACTTCGGCGTGGTCGCCGTCGATCGCAACCTTCGAAGCAAACGTGCCCTGCGGCCAGCCGAGCAACTGCGCCAGCATCTGGCCGGTTTGATTGCAGTCGTCGTCGATCGCTTGCTTGCCCAGAATGATCAGCTGCGGCCCTTCGGCCTTTGCGATCGCCGCGATGATCTTGGCGACGGCAATAGGCTCGACCTCATGCGGCACCTTCACCAGAATGCCGCGATCGGCACCCATGGCGAGCGCCGTGCGGATCGTCTCCTGTGCCTCCTGCGGGCCCACCGACACCGCGATGATTTCGGTGACGACGCCCTTTTCTTTGAGCCGGATCGCTTCTTCGATCCCGATCTCGTCGAACGGGTTCATCGACATTTTAACGTTGGCGAGATCGACGCCCGTTTGGTCCGCTTTCACGCGGATTTTCACGTTGTAGTCGACCACGCGCTTGATGGGCACAAGCACCTTCATCAGGCTTTATCTCTCCGCTGGATGTGCCACATGGGGCGCGGCTGCAAGCGCGCCCGGGGGCTACATGGAATTCCCGTAATTGTGCGGTGCACAAATTACGTGCAACCGCCAAAGGTGTCAACGAAACCGCGTTTGTTAGGGTTTCAGCCCCATAAACCCTGCCGACCGCGACAGGGCACCAAAAGCAGCGTTATCGGTCCGGCGCCCCAGCAAAGAGCGGCGTTCCCGGCCGTCTGAAACCGATGATGAGCACGAGGCCCGCGGCAACTCCGCCCAGATGCGCCCACCACGCGGTGTTGTCCTGAACGCCGGAGAAGACAAAGAAGACTTGAGTGGC
>JANLXP010000073.1:0-1422 GCA_031365165.1 Alphaproteobacteria bacterium | reverse complement strand
ATATCGAACGTCTCCAAGTAGCGGCTCACCATCATGTAGAACCCGATCGTGATCGTGAGCTCCTGCATCTCCTGCCGCGCTGCAACCAGAGACGCGGGAGGCCTTGGCCAAGCTCGCGCCCTTGAACATCTTTCGGATGCTCGCCGGCGGCGAAGGGCTGATGCCCGCGTTCTTGAGACTCGGCAACTATCTGTTGTTCAAGTCGAAGCTCGACCCGATTTTGCGGGAGATTGCGATCATCCGCGCGGGGGTGCTTTCGAAGGCGAAATACGAAGTGCATCAGCACGAGCGGATCGGGCGCGATATCGGCATGAGCGCTGCGCTGATCGAGGCGATGCACAAAGGGCCGGATCATTCGGCGCTGAACGAGATGCAGCGGCTCGTGATGCGTTACACGGATGATGTTGTTCTGAACGTGCGGGCGAGCGACGCGACGTTCAAGCCGCTAAGCGAACGGTTGTCGCTGCAGGAGATGCAGGAGCTCACGATCACGATCGGGTTCTACATGATGGTGAGCCGCTACTTGGAGACGTTCGATATCGACATCGAACAGCCGGGAACGACCGGCGTGAAGTTTCCCGAAAGCCAGAAGCGTCCGTCATGAGCGAAGACACTGTACGTGCGATGCCGCTGGAGTCGCTAGGCGAGGCGCCGGGACGCGGCCGGCTGACGGGGCGGCGAATTCTCGTCGTCGGCGGCGGGCAAGACACGCGCGGCCTGGACGATCCGCCGATCGGAAACGGACGCGCGATGTGCCTTCTGTTCGCGCGCGAGGGTGCGAAGGTTGGCGTCGCCGATCGTATCTATGACAGCGCCGAAGCGACCGTCGCGCTGATCAAAGGGGACGCTGTTGCGATCGAGGCGAATGTCGGCATTCCGTCCGACATCGACGCGATGGTTGCCGAAGCCGCCGCGAAGTTCGGCGGCTTGGATGGGCTTGTCTACAACGTCGGCATCGGCGTGGGCGAGCCTTGGCTTGCGGGCGCGAAAGCCGACGAATGGGACCGCGTGTTTGCGGTGAACATCCGCGGCGCGATGTTGACGTTGAAAGCGGCAATGCCGGTGATGGCTGAGGGCGGGTCAATCGTACTGATCTCGTCCATCGCATCGATGAAGCCGGGGAGCCGCCTTCCCGCTTACGACGCATCGAAGGCGGCGCTCGGCGGGTTGATGCGGCATGCCGGGGTCGAAGGGGAGCGGCGCGGTATTCGCGTGAACATCGTGGCGCCCGGGTTGATGGATACGTCCATCGGCCGCGCAGCGACACAGGGGCGGCCGGGGCGCGCGAAGACGCCGGTACCGCTTGGCCGGCAAGGCACGGGTTGGGAGACGGCGTACGCGACGCTCTTTCTTCTGTCGGACGAAGCTGCCTACATTACGGGACAAATTCTCGCCGTCGACGGCGGCATGACGGGATTGCGA
>JANLXP010000051.1:0-3944 GCA_031365165.1 Alphaproteobacteria bacterium | reverse complement strand
TTGAAACACGTCATCGACTGCACTGTGGTCAGCCGCGACCTCGAAGCGGAAGAAGGGGCGAAGAAGGACACGTTCGGCGAGCAGTTGGCAGACCGCGTGGCCGAGTTCGGGGGGTCATGGACCTTCATTATGCTGTTCTTGGCGTTCCTGGTTTTTTGGGCGTTGCTGAACACGATCATCCTGATCTCGCATGCGCTTGACCCCTATCCCTTCATTTTCCTGAATTTGCTGCTCTCGATGGTCGCCGCGCTGCAAGCGCCGATCATCATGATGTCGCAGAACCGGCAGGCGGTGAAGGACCGCCTCACCGCGCAGCACGACTACGAAGTGAACCTGAAGGCCGAGCTTGAGATCATGGCCCTGCACGAGAAATTCGATCAGCTGCGCACGGATCAATTGGCGCAGATGCTGGCCAAGCACGAAGAGCAGCTGAAGCTGCTTTCGCAGCTCTGCGAGACCAAGGCGGCCCAATAGGTGACGGTCACCATCCGCGTTGAGAAGCCCGGCGATATGGCCGCCGCCGATGCCATCGTCATCGACGCGTTCGGACCAGGGCGGTTTGCGAAGAGTGCGTATCGCTTGCGCGAAGGTGTGGCGTGCGTGCGCGAACTTTCGTACGTGGCGGAGGAGGGCGCGCGGATCGTAGGCACGGTGCGCTATTGGCCAGTGGTGATCGGCGGCGAAGCAGCGTTGATGCTCGGGCCGATTGCGATTGTTGCCGACCGGCAGGGGCAGGGGATTGCGCTCGCGCTCATGCAAACGAGCCTTGCGGAAGCCAAGCGCCTTGGCCATCGCGCGGTTATTCTAGTTGGCGATGAGCCCTACTACGGCCGCGCGGGCTTCGCGCGGATCCAGCCGGTGGGACGTATCACAATGCCGGGTCCGGTGGACGCGTCGCGGCTGCTGGGACTCTCACTCGTCGATGGCGCGCTTGAGGCGATGGCGGGTGAAGTTCGTAAGGCGCTCACGACGACCGTTGCGGCAGCCGGATGCGCGCTGGGTTAGTCGCTAGACGACGAACACGTTCTTGATGCCGTCGATGACGAATTGAGCGGCCAAGGCTGCCAAGATGATGCCGAAGATGCGGGTCACCATGGCCGCGATCGTGGCGCTGATCATGTGAGAAAATTTGGCGGCGAGCCAGAAGGCGCCGAACGTCAAGAGCAGGTTTGCCGCGACACCGGCGAGGACTGCTGCGCGTCCCTCCCAAGCGTCGTGCTGGGCGAACAGCAGCATCACGGAGGCGATTGAGCCCGGGCCCGCGATCAGCGGTATGGCGAGCGGGAAGACCGAGATGTCTTCGTGTTCGCCGGGATGGGTGTGGCGTTCTTCGATGACCTTCGCGTTGCGAGCTTCGCGGCGCTGCGTGCGCGTTTCGAACAGCATGTCGATTGCGATCAGGAAAAGCAGCAGGCCGCCCGCGATGCGGAAGGCATCGAGGCTCACGTGCAGTTTGTCGAGCAGCCATTCGCCGCCGAACGCGAAGCCCGCCAAGATGAAGCTCGCGACCAAGACGCTCTTCCACGCCATCCTGTGCCGCCACGGAACCGGCATGTTTTGCGTCAAGGTCGCAAACATCGGGATGACGCCCGGCGGATCGATCACGACGAAGAATGTGACGAGCGAGGCGAGGAAGATTTCAAGCATTGAGTTGGTTCACGCGAAGCGGCGAAGGAAGGCGGATATTTCACACAAAGATACGAAGATACAAAGGGGTGGGTTGCGCCCCGTTTTGCGTGGTAGAAGGCTGGGTCGCTATCACAAAAGGACCCGCGCTCATGGCTTCGAAGATTACGAACGACCCGCGTATCGATCCGCGTATCAAGGCGCTGCTTGGAGCGGCGCCCGACATCGCGCCCCCGGGCGATGTGGCTTCGCGCGAGGCTCTGCTCGCTGAGGAAAATTCCGACACCGCGAAGGCGCGGATGGCGATGGTCAAGATGATGCTTCAGGCTTGCGACAGCGAAGATGTCGCGCCTTCGAAGGGTCTCAAGATCACGACGGAGACGTTCCGCTCCGAACCCGATGGGAACGAGATCAAGATTCAATACATCCGGCCAGATACGTCCGAGCGTGTGCCGTGCGTCGTTTATCTGCACGGCGGCGGGATGATGCATTTCTCGTGCTTCGACGGGATGTACAAGGCGTGGGGGCGGATCGTTGCGGCGCAAGGTGTTGCGGTCGCGATGGTCGACTTTCGCAATTGCGCGACGGCATCGTCGGCGCCGGAGGTCGCGCCGTTTCCGGCAGGGCTGAACGACTGCGTATCAGGCGTGCGTTGGGTGGCGAGCCACGCTGATCGGCTCAACATCGATCCGAAGCGCATCATCGTGGCGGGTGAAAGCGGCGGTGGGAATTTGACGCTGGCCACCGGGTTGAAGCTAAAGAAGGATGGCGATATCGGCGTTATCAAAGGGCTCTACGCACTTTGCCCGTATATCGCCGGGCAATGGCCGTTGCCGCAGAACCCGTCGTCGACGGAGAACAACGGCATCCTGCTGGAGTTGCACAACAACCGCGGCGCGATGGCCTATGGGATCGAGGCGTTTCGCGCGAAGGACCCGCTCGCTTGGCCCGCGTTTGCCAGCGACGACGATGTGAAGGGCCTGCCGCCGACCGTCATCCACGTCAACGAATGCGATCCGCTGCGTGACGAAGGCCTCGGGTTCTATCGCTTACTGCTCAAGAACGGCGTCAAGGCGCGTGGCCGGCAGGCGATGGGCACGACGCATGGCGTCGAGCTGTTCGCGATCGCTTCTCCCGACATCAGCTATGATACCGCGCGCGACATCGCGGCGTTTGCGCGGGGATAGGGCTACCGGCCTTCGCGGCGCCAGCCGAGCATGAGGCTGCCGATGATCAGCAGGAAGGCGAGCGCTGGATGAAACAGCGGCGTCTGGCGCGTTGAGCGGACTGCGTAGGCTTCATTCGCGCGCAGTCCGATCCAACCGTCATCGGCTGCGGCGCGGCCGGGCCGTGTGCGGCGGATCTCTGGGATGCCGTCACGCTTGATCCAGGCGATGCCGCCCTTCGTGGCTTCGGCGACGGGTTTTACGACTTTGTCCGTCGCGCGCACGTCGGAGAGTTCGCGCGGATTCAGCGGGCCTGCGGCTGCGACGGCGGTGAGATTGCCGTCGCGCAGGCGGTAGAGGCCCATCTCTTCGGCCTTCACCGTTCCGGAGAAGGCGCCGTCTTCGGTCGGCGATAGCGTAACCTTGTCGACGCGGCCGGACGGGTAGGTGACTTCGATCGTTGCCGCGCGCTCGGCCATCGTGCGGCGCGTTACGATCAGGCGGTCGCCTTTGATCGTGCCATTCAAGCGTTCTTCCTCGAGCTCCGGCTCTTTCATCAGCCAATGCGCGAGGCGGCGCAGGAGTTCGGCTTGCGGGCCACCGCCTTCGAAGCCGCGGGTCCACAGCCAGGCGTGGTCTGACAACAGCAACGCGACGCGGCCCTGCTGGACGCGGTTGAGCACGAGCAGGGGTTGTTGCTCGGCGCCGCTCATCAGTGTTTGGCCGCTCAAGACTTGGCTCTGCACGAGGCGAAACCAGCGGCCCCAGGTCGGCTCCTTGTCGCCGACATTGGCGCCGGGCAAGCCTGCGGTCACCGGATGGCGTTCGCCGGCGGCCGTGAGGCGCGGCTTGAAGCCTTGCTCATAGATGTGCTCGACGGGTTCGGCCGGTAGCACGGAGTTCAGCGGCGAGCGGTAGAGGCTCAGCGGCGAGGAGAACTCGGGCCCGGACGTGACCAGCAGCGCACCGCCGTTCTCGACGTAACGCGCGACGTTTTCGTAGTACGCCAAAGGCAGCACGCCACGGCGCTGATAGCGGTCGAAGATGATCAGGTTGAAGTCGTTCAGCTTTTCGTCGAACAGCTCGCGCGTCGGGAATGCGATGAGCGAGAGTTCGTCGACCGGCGTTCCGTCCTGCTTTTCCGGCGGGCGC